>NZ_JBEZFW010000006.1:0-269453 GCF_040649695.1 Nonomuraea sp. NPDC048901
TTCCGAACCCGGAAGTTAAGCTTCCCAGCGCCGATGGTACTGCACTCGGGAGGGTGTGGGAGAGTAGGTCACCGCCGGACAATCTTTGAAGACGGGGAAGGGCTCCACGCACACGCGTGGGGCCCTTTTCCGCGTTTCAGGGGCCTCACGCGTTGCGGGGCCTTGCGCGCTGCGGGGTTTTGCGCGTTGTGCGTTGGGCCTCTTTTCGCGTTGACGCGGTGTACTGGAACGGCAGCGTCGACCGCCAACTCCAACAGCGATTCCGCGGGGGCAGCTTCGGCTAGAAGACCGGTAGGTTCGACTGCTCCGGCCCCGGCAAGCCGGCCTACGCCAACGCCGACGCGTACGCCACAACGCCGACGCGTACGCGTACGACACGATGTCGGGGCGCTGGTCGGCTCGCGTCCCTGTCCGGATCAGGTGTGCCGTGCTGTGAACTGCGCCCGTGCTGTGAGCTGGTCGTGCTTTGAGATGCGCCGTGGTGTGAATGTGCGACTGAGAGGGCCGACCTGGTACATCCGGGTCGGCCCCTCTGCTTGTACGGCTGCCTGCACGCCTACATGTACGGCTTGTACGGCTTGTCCGCAAGCTTGCGGCAGTGGCGGCCACGCTATGGCCAGCTGCCGCCAATGTGTCCCGCCTTTTCCTTCTCCACACGTGTGGCCGCCCCTCGTGGCCTCCCCTTGTGCGGTCCCGGGGTGCCGTGCTCGGGCGACTCGGACGCGGTTTCGCGGGTGCAGGGAAATAAGGGAAATAGTGGAAGGGAGCGGCGCTGGGGGTGGTGATCAAGCGCGGGGATTCGCGCATGCGCTCCTATGGGAACCAGCTTGGCGGAGCCGCGTGTGCGCTCTCACGGGTTTCGGGCCCGACGTAGCCGCACGCTGAAACCGACCTGGTGGAGCCACGTGTTCGCTCACGCTGGTACCGGACTGGCGGAACCGTGTGGCCCGCACTGGTACCGCGCCGCGGAGTCGTGCCCGCTCATACCGCAACTGCTAGGCGGAGTTGTGCCCGCTCACACCGAAACCGCTCGGCGGAGTCGTGCGTACACCTCGATCTCGAAGCGTATGCGGGGATCGGACAGGCCGCACACGAGCATCGTCGCCGACGGGCGGATCTCGCCGAAGTAGCGGCGGAGGGTCGGCCAGCACGGCTCGAAGTCCTCCCGGTCGGGCAGCAGGTAGCGGACCCGGACGACGTCGGCGAACGTACAGCCTGCTTCCGTCAGCGCGGTCCCGACGTTGCGCAGGCACTGTTCGGCCTGTTCGACCACGTCGTCGGAGATCGTCATGGTTGCATAGTCGAACCCGGTGGTCCCCGAGACGTGGACCCAGTCGCCGTCCACCACGGCTCGGGCATATCCGATCTGCTCCTCGAAGGTGGAGCCGCTGAAGATCGCGCGTCTTGCTTCTGTCATACGCCGAACCGTAGGGGAACTGCTGTGATACGTCTAAGTCGTTTCAGCGAATGATGTGATATCTCTGCGCGTATGGAACGCCCTCAACTTGCGCTGCATCAGCTCTACGCGTTCGCCGTTCTGGCCGAGGAACTGCACTTCGGGCGGGCCGCCGTACGACTGGGTGTCGCGCAGCCGCCCTTGAGCCAGCAGATCAGGCGGCTGGAGGAGAGAGTGGGGCATCCGCTGTTCGAGCGAAGGGCTAGTGGGGTCGTTCTGACGTCGGCGGGGCACGAACTGCTGCCTGCCGCTCGGCGTGCGCTCGGCGAGATAGCGGACGGGCTGGAGGCGGCGCGGCGCGTCGGTGGGGGAGAGGCCGGGCGCATTCGGGTCGGGTTCGCGGCGTCGCTGGCGTTGACGATCCTGCCGGGGATGCTGCGGGCCTATCGGGATCGCTATCCCGGGGTCGAGATGGAGATCAGGGAGATGACGACGGCGCCGCAGGTGGCCGCGCTCCTTGAGCGTTCGATCGACGTCGGGCTCCTGCGGGAGCCGCCTGACGATCCGGGGCTGGCCGCCGAGGTTGTGCTCTCGGAGGAGTTCGTGGTGGTTCTGCCGGTTGGTCATGTTCTTGCCGATCGGCGGGTGGTTCCTGTCGCGGCGCTGGCGGAGGAGCCGTTCGTGCTGCTGAACCGGGACGCGGGGCCGACGGTTCACGATCGGATCGTGGGTCTGTGCCGGTCGGTGGGGTTCGAGCCGCGTATCGGTCAGTACGCGGTGGAGTGGGCGACCGTCTCCGCGCTGGTCGAGGCGGGGCTCGGGGTGTCCCTTGCCCCGGCGAGCGTGCGGCGGATCAGGCTCAAGGGGGTGGCCTATCGCCGGATCGAGCCGGACAGCGCGCGGACCACGGTGGCCATGTGCTGGCGGCCGGATGATGCGAATCCGCTGGTCGCTCGGTTTCTGGACGTGGGTAGGAAGAGCCTCCCCGACCCGCGTTAGTGCTACATGCCTTGATGCGTACATACGCCTTGAGGTATGTTGGGTGGTATGAGCGATGTGATCTGGGCGGCTCTCGTGGATCCCCATCGGCGAGCGGTGCTCGATCTGCTGCGTGAGCGTGATCGGTCGGTCACGGAGCTGGTCGACGAGCTAGGTGTCACCCAGCCGACCGCGTCCAAGCATCTCCGGGTGCTCCGGGCGGCGGGGCTGGTCCGGGTGCGCAAGGACGCGCAGCGTCGCATCTACGCGATTGATCTGGAGCCGATCGCCGAGCTCGATCAGTGGCTGGCCCCGTACCGGCGGCTCTGGAACGACCGGCTCGACACCCTCGGGCGCCACCTCGATGAGATGGGCACAGGCGCAGACATAGGCAAGGAGTCATGATGGACCGCGGAACATACGTCGAGATCGACGGCCGGCCGGCCGTACGCTTCCAGCGCACGTACCCCCACCCGATCGAGCGGGTGTGGCGGGCGGTGACCGAGCCGGGCGAGCTGACTCACTGGTTCCCGCAGAACGTGACGATGGACGCGCGGGAAGGCGGGAAGATCGAGTTCTCTGGCGACCCGCATATGGACAGCATCACCGGCACCATCCTGGCCTGGGATCCGCCGCGGCGCTTCGCTTTCACGTGGGGCGGTGACGAGTTGCGGCTGGAGTTGGCGCCGGACGGTGCTGGTGGGTGTACGTTCACGCTGGTCAACGTGATCCAGGCGCAGGACGCGGCGGCGCGCAACGCGGCGGGATGGGCGGTCTGCCTGGCCGAGCTGGACAAGGTCGTGGCCGGGCAGTCGGCCGACGGGCCGCACGGCAAGAGCGCCGAGTCGTGGCGTGAGCACTACGACGCCTATGTCGCGGACGGCCTGCCGTCGGGTGCCGAGATTCCTCAATAGTGCCCTAGCCTGGCCCTTCGTCCGCCGGGAGAGTTTCCCTGTTGCACGAGTGGTCGGCCGCGCCCTCGTCGATGAGGTCCTCGTACACCCCGACCTTGTAGTTGATCAGGTCCATGCACTCGTTGAGGTTCGCCATCTGGGTGATCAGATACTCGCGGTGCCGTCTCAGCAGGGCGAGTCGTTCCGCCTCGTTCCCCGCGCCCTCCCTGACTAGCTCGGTGTAGCGGCGGATCGCCGCCAGCGGCATGTCGGAGGCGCGCAGGACCATGCACAAGGTCAGCCACTCGATGTCCTGCTCGCTGTAGACGCGGTTCCCGCCGGCCCCGCGGCGCACCGGACTGTGCAGGATGCCCTCGCGCTCGTAGAAGCGCAGCGTGTGGATGCTCAACCCGGTCCGCTCCGCGACCTGCCCAATGCTCAAAATATCCGGCATGTCGTACAGGTTAGGGCTTGATCTAGAGTCGACTCCAGATCCTAGGATGCCGCGCATGACCATGCGTTACCGCACTCTGGGCGGCACCGGCATAGAAGTAAGCGTCCACTGTCTCGGCGCGATGATGTTCGGGGCTGTCGGCAACAAGGACCACGATGAGTGTGTCCGCATCATTCATGCCGCGCTCGACCGGGGGATCAACTTCATCGACACCGCGGACATGTACTCCGCGGGTGAGTCCGAGGAGATCGTCGGCAAGGCGCTCGAGGGACGCCGCGACGAGGTCGTGCTCGCCACCAAGGTGCACTTTCCCATGGGGGAGGGCCGCAACCGGGGCGGCAATTCGCGGCGCTGGATCGTCAAGGAGGTCGAGGAGAGCCTGCGGCGTCTCCGGACCGACTGGATCGACCTCTACCAGGTGCATCGTCCCGACCACACGACCGACATCGAAGAGACGCTCTCCGCGCTGACCGACCTGGTACGCGCGGGGAAGATCCGCGCCTTCGGCTGCTCGACCTTTCCGGCCGACGAGATCGTCGAGGCGTATCACGTCGCCGAGCGCCGGGGCCTTCAGAGGTTCAGGACCGAGCAGCCGCCCTATTCGCTGCTCGCCCGGGGGATCGAGGCCTCGGTGCTGCCGGTCTGCCAGCGCCTCGGGATGGGGGTGCTGACCTGGAGCCCGCTCGCGTCCGGCTTCCTGAGCGGCAAGTACAGGAAGGGGCAGGCCGTCGATCTCACCACCGGCCGTGCCTCGCTCACGCCGGCCCGGTTCGACCCCTCCATCCCCGGGAACGTGGCCAAGTTCGACGCGGTGGAGGAGCTGGCCGAGGTCGCGGACGGTCTCGGGTGCTCGCTCCCTGAGCTTGCCGTGGCCTTCTGTGCGGCGCATCCTGGGGTCACGTCGGTGATCACTGGGCCGAGGACCATGGAGCAGCTGGAGTCGTTGCTGAAGGGGGCCTCGCTTACGCTCGACGACGCGGTTCTTGACCGGATCGACGAGATTGTGCCGCCGGGGACCAACGTCTACCACCCGGACGGCGCTTGGACCCCGGCGACGCTGTCGGACCCCGCTCGGCGTCGGCGGCCGCTGGTGGAGCGCGCGGCGGGTTGATGGGTCGCAGGACGCTGAAGGGCCGTTGCCTGGCTCGCTGGTGATCTGGGTGGGCGCGGCTTAGCTCGCGCTCACCTGGCCGGGTCGCGTTTGCCTGGCTGGTGCCGGTGACCACTGGTTCGCCGGGTGGTCCGTCACGCGACCGTCTCGAGCCCTGTGGCCGTTCGTCGTGGCTGGGGTCCCTCGGAGGAATACCCCCTTCGGGGAATGGAAGAGACGGTCCGTCGTGGTTGGGGCCCTCAGGTGGGATTCCCGCTTCCGGGGGGCGGAGGAGGACGGTCCGTCGTGGGTGGGGCCCTGGGGAGGGATTCCCCTTCCGGGGGAGCGGAAGGGGCGGTCCGTGGTGGTTGGGGTCCCTGGGTGGGATATCCCCTTCCGGGGGGTGGGCGGTCCGTCCCGGAAGGGGTCCCGTTCGGGGGCGAGCGGGTGGTTACTTCGGCAGGATCAGTAGGGCGTCGCCGACGCCGCGCTCCACCCCGTCGGACGGGCGGTTGACCAGCTTGTTGCCCACCACCATCGCGGTGGAGCCACCACCATCCAGGTTGACCGCCTGGTTGGCGCCCAGCCAGCGCATGAACTGGGCCGCCTCGATGAAGTTGGCCCCCACCGACACGCCGGGCTGCCGGCCGTCGATGGTCGCCAGGATCAGGCTGCCGTTGCGGGTGGTGCCCAGCAGCGTGCGCGGGTGGCGGCGGAGGATCATGTTCACGGAGTCGTGGCCGTCACGCTTGGCGGTGATCTTGACGTGCCCGTTCCTGACCAGGCCGACGTTTCCGCCGATCACGCTGAGGTCGGGGGTCAGCTTGAGTGCCTTGCCCGCCCGTACGTCCACGACCTTGGTGTCGATCTTGACGGTTCCGCCTTCCGCCGCGTGCGCGTTCAGCCATTCGGCGGCGATTCCGGCGGAGCCGTGCAGGACCCGGGAGCCGGCCGGTACCTCGGCGCCCGGCGCGCGTAGTGCCACGACCTTGTCGTTGGCGTCGAGTACGGCGTCGGCGCCGTTGTCCGTGGGGGTCTTGGCGCCGTACTCCGCGGTGTAGAGGATCAGCTCGTCCGCTGCCGCGGCGCGGTTGACGCCGTTGACCACCAGTTTCTGGCCGTCCTGCGCGATCGCGGTCACGGTCGACTTGAGCTCGGTGATGCGGGCCGTACGGCCCTTGAGCACGACGGCCGAGCGGCCCGGTACGGCCTCGCTGAGCAGTCTGCCGCCGACCACCGAGATGCCGACCGGCTCGCCGCGCAGGTTCTTGGCGGTGTGGATGTTGAAGAAGCCGCCGTTCACGGCCGCGAGTGCCTTGTTGGCCTTGGCCATCGAGGAGACGGTCTCGCGGGCGGCGACGCTGGTGCCGAGCGTGGAGCTGTACGAGCCGCGGAACTTCCTGGCGTCGATCATGACCACCTTGACGTCCCAGGGCCCGGTGGTCTTCATGCCGTCGTCGCCGACGTAGTCGACCCTGACCTTCAGACCGGCGTCCTTGAGCTTCTTGGCCGTCTCGGCGGCCTTGTCCTTCTCCTCAAACTTCCAGAGGCCGACCCGCACCATGTAGACGGTCTGGGCGTCGGCGTCGGCGACCTTCGGCCGGACGACCTTCTGCAGGCTGGCCGTCTCGCCCGTGGCCTCGACCTCGGCGACCTTGGCCTCGGCCGTCTGCTGCATGCCGTAGTCGCGGCCGCTCGGCATCAGGACCGTGACGGTGAAGCCGTCGGTCGCCTTGCCCGCCTTCACGTTCCAGAGGTCGATGCCCGGCGCCACGCTGGTCATCGTCTTGGCCGGTACGGCCGGCACGCCCAGCGGGAACTTGGCCGAGGGGAACGAGACCGAAACCTGCTCGGCGGCTGCGCTGGGGACAGCCGTCGCCGTGAGGACCGTGGCTAGCGAGAAGCCGACGGCGAGGGTGCGTCGAGACATGAAAACTCCAGAGGGCGGGCAAAGGGACCGACCCATCCTGGCGAGATCATGGTGGCGGAGGCGGGGAAACACGCTAAACGGTCTGAGAGGTTACAAGATTGACATCCCTCGGGGGATTTTCCTGCGCGCACTGTGGGCGCGGCGTTACCGTGCGGTAGGCCGCGACCGAGCGGCGTACCAGTCCGAGAGGCAGCCGTGATGGGGCTGAACATCCTCCTTGTGATCATCGCGAGCGTGGTTCTGGGGTTCATCCTGGGCGCGTTCGTCACCCGTCCGCGCGGATGGGTGATGTATCCCGACGACCGGACCCGCCCCGTCGTGACGCGCGATCCTCACGAGTGACTACGAGCCGGCGCAAGCCGCACAGCTTCTGGGTTCTGTGCGGCTTGCGCCTACCCCTGCAACTACAATGGAGCGCATGACACGCATCAGCATGTGGTGGCGGCCGACAGACGGCCGCTGATCTCCGCATGCTCGGGCCGTCCTCAGGACGGGCCCGGCGCGTGGGTTCTTCTTCAGGACGGCATGACCTGAAGAAAGGAACCCATGATGGACCACGTCGTGCTCACCGGAGACCGCCCGACAGGGCCGCTCCACCTGGGCCACTACTTCGGCACGCTGGCCAACCGCGTCGCCCTGCAGGACGTCCACCCGATGTACGTGCTGGTCGCCGACTATCAGGTGATCACCGATCGGGATCTTCCCGGCGCGATCCAGCAGAACATCACCAGCTTGGTCCTCGACTATCTCGCCATCGGGCTCGACCCCGCGAAGGTGACGATCTTCCAGCACAGCGCGATCCCTGAGCTGAACCAGCTGCTGCTGCCCTTCCTCAGCCTGGTGTCCGTGGCCGAATTGAGCCGCAACCCCACCGTCAAGGACGAGATCGCGCACAGTACGCAGCAGGCGGTCAACGGCCTGATGTTCACCTACCCGGTGCATCAGGCGGCCGACATCCTGTTCTGCAAGGGCACGCTGGTGCCGGTCGGCAAGGACCAGCTGCCGCACGTCGAGGTGACACGGCTGGTGGCGCGGCGCTTCAACGAGCGCTACGGGCCCGTCTTCCCGGTGCCGGAGGCGATGATGGGCGCGCGGCCGCTGCTCAAGGGCCTCGACGGCGGCAAGATGAGCAAGAGCCGGGGCAACGCGATAGCCCTGTCCGCCACCGAGGACGAGACGGCGGCGCTGATCCGCGCGGCCCGTACCGACTCCGAGCGGCTCATCACCTTCGACGAGGCGAACCGGCCGGAGGTGGCGAACCTGCTCACCTTGGCCGGCCTCTGCCTCGGCCGCGCGCCCGAGTCCATCGCCGACGAGATCGGGAACGGCGGGGCTGCCGCGCTGAAACGGCTGGTCACGGAGGCGGTCAACGAGTTCCTGCGCCCGATGAGGAAGCGTCGCCTTGAGCACTCGGCGGCCGATGCCAGGCAGGTGCTGATGGACGGCAACGAGCGCGCCCGTGAGCGGGCGATCGTCACCCTCGGGGAGGTACGAGCGGCGATGGGCTTCTAGGCGAGGGGTTTAGCGTGGTTTTTAGCGCGGCCCTCTGGCGATGGCCAGTTCGGTGGCCGGGGATCTCAGGGGGCGGCGGTGCCGCGGTCTGGTGAATCCGGCCTCCCTGAGCAGGCGGGCCACTTCCTTGTAGTCACGTATCCGGCCGCCGCCCGCCACCAGGTAGTTGAGGTGGAGCAGGTGGAGCAGGGTGCGGCTGGCCCGGCCCGGCATGAGGCTGTCACCGAACTGGTCGCCGATCGCGATTGTGCCGCCGGGGTTGAGCGCCTTGGCAAGCCGCCCCAGCAGGGTGCCCACCTCCTGGTCGTTCAGACAGTGCATGACGTTGAACAGCAGGATCACGTCGTACCCGCCACCCAGGTCCTCGTCGAGGAACGAGCCGGCCCGCAGCGTCAGCCGGGGGTGGGCCGCCGCCGAGGCGAGGGCCTCGGGCAGGTCGATCACCGTGCCACGCAGTCCCGGGTGCCGTCGCAGCAGCTCTACGCTGTAAAGGGCATGGCCGCCGCCCACGTCCAGCATCCGCGTGGCGCCCGCGGGGACCGGGATGGCGGCCGCGATGGCGGGAGCCTGGCGGCCGGCTACGGCGGCGGTCCACGCCTGGAACGAGCGCGACAGCTCGGGCTCGCTCTCCGTCAGCGCGTACAGCGAGGTGATGGGCGATCCGTCACGTACGGTCCGTTCGAGCTGGGGCCAGATCACGCAGGCGGTACGCTCCCAGAAGTACAGGCCCTCGACCAGGCAGGCGGGGGAGTCGGCGGTGAGCCAGACGCGCGCCGTGCGGGTCAGCCGGTAGCGGCCGCGTCTGGCGCGCAGGTAGCCGAGGCCGGCCAGCCCGCGCAGCAGCACGTCCGTCGCGTGCGGGTTCAGGCCGAGCGAGCCCGCGAGGTCGGCGGCGGTCGCGGGGCCGCCGCGCAGGGCGTCGAAGAGGCCGAGCCGCATCCCCGCGATCAGCGCGTGCAGGCCCATGACGCCGAAGTAGTCGAGCATCGGGGGCAGGATCGACAGGCGGTGCGCCGCCGCTTCCAGGGGATTACCGAATAAGGGCACATCGCGACGGTAAGCCGAAATGTTATCTGCTGTCCCGGCGGAACGACTCCAGCGCCAGCAGCGCCACGTGCAGGGACAGGCACGACTCGACGTCGTCCAGGTCGGTGTCGAGGATGCGTTCGAGGCGGCGCAGCCGGTCGTAGAAGGCGGGCCTGGACAGGTGGGCCTTCTGGGCGGCCACCGCCTTGTTGCGCCCCGCGTCCAGGTAGATGCGCAGGATGCGGGCCAGGTCGCCGCCCCGCTGCGCGTCGTGCGCCAGCAGCGGTCCGAGCTCCCGCTCGGCGAACGTCTGCAGCCTGGCGTCGTCGCGCAGCAGGTGGAGCAGCCCGCGCAGGCGCAGGTCGGGCAGCCGGTAGAAGGCCCGGCCGTCGGGCTGCCGGACGGCCACGTCGGCCACCTGCTCGGCTTCGAGGAAGCTGCGGCGTACGTCCCTGATCGACTCCACCACCGAGCCCGAGGCCAGGACGAACGCGGCGCCGGGCTTCCACAGGACGCGCAGCCGATCGGCGAGCGCCGTCAGCGCGGGCTCGGCGCCCGAGCGTGGGGGCAGGGGGAGCAGGACGCCGACGCGGTCCTGGTCGAGCGCGCCCACGAGGGCGGGCAGCCGGGCGTCGCGGCAGGCGGCGGCGGTGGCCTCGGCCAGCTCGCCGAGCTGCGCCTGCCCGTCGAGCGCCTGCTCGACGGGCTCGGTCGGCCGGATGACGACGCTGACCAGCTTGCGCCCGGTGAGCGGCACGCCCACGGCGCGGGCGCGGGCGGCGGCCTCGTCCGGATCGGCGTAGGCGTGGGTGAGGATGCCGGTGATGATCGTGCCGTGCGCCTGGCGTTCGAGGGACTCCTGGTGGCGTTCGAGCAGGCGGCCCAGGGCGAGCGTGGTGGCGGCGCGCTCGGCGAGCACCAGGTCGCGGGGCGACGGCGGCCTCTCGCAGATCAGGATCAGCCGCCCCCAGTCCTGTCCGCGCGCGCCGACCGTGGTGACCAGCCAGCCGGAGGCGGCGTCGTAGGCGGTCCGCTCGGCCGGTGCGACCGCGCGTGACCTGCTCTCCCAGCCGGCCAGCAGCGCGCCGGCGTCGCGGCCCGCGGACTCGCAGGCCAGCACCTGGTGGGCGAGGTTCTCCAGCAGGACCGGGCGGCTGGACAACCGGGCCACCTGGACGAGCACCTCGGCGGGCGAGGCGCCCTCCACGGACAGCTCGGTGAAGACCTCGTGCAGCTGCTCGGAGGCGCGCAGCTCCTCCAGCTGGATGTCGATGATCCGCTCGTGTACGGACTCGGTGATCTGCACGAACGGCGTCTCGCGGGTCAGCACGATCAGCGGCAGCCCGTGCTCCTCCGCCGTCTTGACCACCGCGCGGGGCAGTTCGCGGACGAACCGGCGGCCCAGCTCGACGATCAGCCCGGAGGCGCCGACGGCGGACAGCTCGCCGATGTAGTCGGCGAGCTTCTCCGGGTCGTCGGGCAGCGCCACTCCCGTGGTGAGCACCAGCTCCCCGCCACGGAGCAGGTGGGCGATGTCGACGATCTCGCCGACGTGCACCCACCGCACCTTGGTGTCCAGCCGGTCGCCGCCCGCGACCACGCGCGGGTTACCGCGGCGGACGGTGTCCAGGGCGAGGACGTCGGCGATGGTGGGCAGCACGCGCCCGAGCCTAGCCGATCAGCCTGTAAGATCGGATAGGTACCATTTACAGAGTGCCGGTCACGAGCCCAGTTCGTCCTCTCTGAACTCCTGGGCGGCCGCCCGCTCCCGCAACTCCACTCTCCGGATCTTGCCGGAGATGGTCTTGGGCAACTCACCGAACTCCAGCCTGCGCACGCGCTTGTACGGCGCCAGTTCGCGCCGCGAGTGCTCGAAGATGGAGCGGGCCGTCGCCTCGTCCGCCTCGAACCCGGGCGCCAGCGTCACGTAAGCCTTGGGTACGGCCAGCCGCACCGGATCGGGCGCGGGCACCACGGCCGCCTCCGCGACGGCCTCATGCTCCAGGAGGACGCTCTCCAGCTCGAAGGGTGAGATGCGGTAGTCGGAGGCCTTGAAGACGTCGTCGGTCCTGCCGACGTAGGTGATGTAGCCGTCTCCGTCACGGGTCGCGACGTCGCCCGTGTGGTAGTAGCCGCCCCGCATCGCCTCACTAGATCCACCGACATATCCGGACATGAGGCCGAGGGGGCGGTCGGTCAGCGGCAGGCAGATCTCGCCGTCGTCGCCCACCTCGCCGGTGATCGGGTCGAGCAGCACGACGTCGTAGCCGGGCAGCGGCCGGCCCATCGACCCCGGCTTGACCGGCTCATCGGGTACGTTGCCCACCTGGGCGGTGGTCTCGGTCTGGCCGTAGCCGTCCCTGATCGTCAGCCCCCATGCCTTGGCGACCTGGTCGATGATCTCCGGGTTGAGCGGCTCGCCCGCCGCGACGGCCGTACGCAGTGGCAGCCGCCAGGAAGCCAGGTCCTCCTGGATGAGCATCCGCCACACGGTGGGCGGCGCGCAGAACGTGGTGACCCGCTCGTCGCGCAGCACCTCCAGCAGGGCGACGGCGGAGAAGCGCTGGTAGTCGTGGATCAGCACGGTGGCGCCCGCGTTCCACGGCGCGAACACGTTGCTCCACGCGTGCTTGGCCCAGCCGGGCGAGGACACGTTGAGGTGCACGTCGCCGGGCCTGAGCCCGATCCAGAACATGGTCGACAGGTGGCCCGCCGGATAGGAGGCGTGCGTGTGCTCGACCAGCTTGGGCTGCGAGGTCGTGCCCGAGGTGAAGTAGAGCAGCAGCGTGTCGCCGGCCCGGGTCGGCCCGTCGGGGGAGAAGTCCGCGGCCGCCTCGCGGGTCTCGGCGTAGGGCAGCCAGCCGTAGGCGTCGCCGACCGCGATCCTGGTGTAGCCGCCGTCGTCGAACTTGCCCGCGTCTGAGGCGTTCGCGATCACATGGGAGACGCCGCCGCGTTCGACGCGCTCGACTATGTCCTTGGCGGTCAGCAGTGTCGTGGCCGGGATGATCACCGCGCCCAGCTTCATGGCCGCCAGCAGCGACTCCCATAGCTCGGCCTGGTTGCCCAGCATGAGCAGGATCCGGTCGCCCCGTCGTACGCCCTGCTCGCGCAGCCAGTTGGCCACCTGGTTGGAGCGGGCGGACAGCTCGGCGAAGGTGTAGGTGACCTTGCCGACGATCTTCAGCGCGACCGCGTCGGGGGTCTCGGCGGCCAGGACGCCGTCGAACCAGTCGAGCGCCCAGTTGAAGTCCGTCAGCTCCGGCCAGCGGAACTCGCGGCGAGCCGTCGGATAGTCGGCTTCGAGGAGGAGGTCACGTGCGGCACGGAAATCGCTCATGTTCGGGATCCTGCTACGTCACCAGCCGCCTCTCAAGGCCGTCGAGCACCGACACGAGGCCGAAGTCGAAGCACAGCTCGCGCATCGCGCGGGGATCCTCGTAGTTGGCGGTGTTGATCGCGTCCGAGAGGTCGGGGTAGTCGGCCGCGGCCTTGGCGACGGTCTGGCGGAGCTCGTCCCCGTCGTAGTCGTAGCCCGCCATCGCGGTGTCCCAGGCGACCTCGGGGATCGTCATGCCGAACACGAAGGCGGTGAGCGTCGCGTTGGCGTAGTCGATGTCCGCTCCGGTGAATCCGGCCAGCTTGAACGTCTTGCGCGTCTGGTCGGAGATCATGAGCGCGTTGGGCCCCAGCGCCGGCAGACGGCCGATAAGGTCGGCCGACCACCGATGCCGCAGGATCACCTGGCGCATGCTGTGGGCCATGACCGAGGCGGCGTCCCGCCAGCCCACCTCCTCGGGGTCAGGCGCCATCATCTCGCCCCAGATCTCGTCGTAGACCAGCTCCAGCAGCTCGTCCTTGTTGGCCACGTACCAGTAGAGGCTGGTCGCCCCCGCGCCGAGCTTCGCCCCCAGCTTGCGCATGCTCAGCCCGGCCAGGCCCTCGTCGTCGAGCAGCTCTATGGCGGCCGCGACGATCTCTGCGCGGCTGCGACCGGGGCCGGGGCTGGCCGGCTTGCGCGGCTCGCGGAACCACACGGAGTTGTACTGCTTGCTGGTCACGCCTCCAGGATAATTCCACTCGCACACTGTACGAGGCTTGTCGTACAGTGTGCGAGTGGAATCGAACACTGTGCGAGATCCCCGTCGTTGGTGGATTCTCGGCGTCCTCTGTCTGTCACTCCTGGTCCTGGTCGTCGACAACACTGTCCTCAACCTGGCCATCCCCAAACTGATCAAGGATCTGGGCGCGAGCCCCGGCGACATCCAATGGATCATTGACGCCTACGTGCTGGCCTACGCCGGTCTGCTGTTAACCGCGGGCAGTCTGTCCGACCGGTTCGGGCGCCGGCGGTTCCTGATCATCGGCCTGCTCTTCTTCGGCGGCGCGTCGCTGCTGGCGGTGCTGTCGTCCGAGCCGTGGCAGGTGATCGGGTCGCGGGCCCTCATGGGCATCGGCGGGTCGCTGCTGATGCCCTCGACACTGTCCATCCTGATGACCGTCTTCGACGAGGAGGAGCGGCGCAAGGCCATGGCCGCGTGGAGCGCCGTCGCCATGGTGGGGGTGATCGCGGGCCCCACGCTGGGCGGCTTCCTGCTCGACCACTACTGGTGGGGCTCGGTCTTCCTGCTGAACATCCCCATCGCGCTGATCGCGGTCGTCGCCGCCGTGACACTGATGCCGGAGACCCGCAGCGCGGGCCGGAAGATCGACCCGGTGGGCGTGGTGCTGTCGATCATCGGCCTGACCTCGGCCGTCTACGTCATCATCGAGCGCGAGTGGAACCCGGTCGGCATCGCCATCGCCGTGGTCGCGCTCGGCGCGTTCGTGATCTGGGAGCGACGGTCGGACCACCCGATGCTGCCGCTCGAACTGTTCAGGAACCGCAACTTCAGCGGGGCGTCGTTCTCGATCCTGCTGATGTCGTTCGGGGCCGGCGCCGTGATGCTGATGCTGACGCAGTATCTGCAGTTCGTGCTCGGGTACGGGCCCATGCAGGCCGGTCTGGCGCTGCTGCCGTACGCCATCGCCGCGACCGTGTTCAACGTGGTCGGCGCCGGACTGGGCAAGAAGGCCAGCAACCGGGTGCTGATCTCCACAGGGCTGGTGGTCATGTGCGGCGGTTTCGTGGTGCTCGCCACGACCACCGGCTACGTCGCGGTGCTCACCGCGCTGCTGATCATGGGCGTCGGTGGCGGCCTCGCCGGGCCCGCGGCCTACGCGTCGCTGATGGGGGCCATCCCCATGGAGCACGCGGGGGTCGGCTCCGCGCTGAACGACACCGTGCAGCAGGTCGGCATGGCCATGAGCATCGCCATCCTGGGCAGCGTGCTGGCCGGGGTGTTCACCTCGGCGATGCCCGCCGACGCGCCCGAGGCGGCCAGGGAGTCGATCGGCGGCGCCTTCAACCTGGGCATCGTGGAGCCCGCCCGCGCGGCCTTCACCGACGCGATGCACTTCGGCTCCTGGGTCGGGGCCGGGTTCTGCGTGGCGGCCGCGCTGCTCGCCCTCGCGGTGCTGCGGCCGGCCGCTCCCGCAGTCACCGCCGACACCACCCAGTCCGCCCCGGTCTAGCGGATGCGGGGCTCGCGCATGGCCTCCAGGCTGTCCAGTTTGTGTGTCCGCTCGTCGTGGCCGACCTGTCGCAGCAGGTCGGCCACCGAGTGGTAGCGGCCGTACTCGGCGGCGTAGGTGCCCGGGTCGGGGACGAAGTCCAGGCCGGGGTTGTCCGCCACGAACGTCATGTACTCGTGCTCCGCGTGGTCCTCGAACTCCGCGTTCAACCGGTAACTCCAGTCGGGCCGGACCAGGAACAGCACCCACGACACGTGGTAGTAGAAGAACGAGATCAGCCACGGCGCCGCCTTGTGCAGCAGCCAGTTCTGCTTGAGGCCGTGCCGCTGGACGAGGTCCTGCATGATCAGCAGGTGCCACTGCTCGTTGTCCTGATCGGTGCGGGCCTCCACGATGCGCTCGAAGACCCGCCTGGCCAGGCCCGAGCGGCCCGCGTGGCGGTGCACCGCCCAGTAGCCCATGCGCTCCCACGCCTGGTACGGCACGCGGGCGATGATCTCCAGCATGGCGAACTTGGTGAAAGAGCCCTGCTTGCCGTACATGAGGTCGACGGGCTTGAACATCATCTTGGCCAGCAGGCTGTACTTCATGCGCGGGGTGTCGAGCGTGTCCCGCTCGGCGCGGAGCAACTGCTCGCGGTCGAGCTTCGGCGGGCCGGGGTGCACGTCGGGCCGGTGGTCCACGGTGATGGTCATGTCCGCTCTCCCTGAGTCTTCTTCGGTGATGACTCGATGGTGGGGGAGCGGGGGGTGGCCGGTCGTCGGCCGCCGGTGGGCAATCGTGGTGCCCTCGCGGGCGTAGCGATCAAGGCGGTCGTACGCCCGCGGGCGGACGGGAGATCCCCTAGGGGATCTGCCCGGGCTTGTCGACGATGCCGGACCTCAGCTCGGCGGACGCCCAGAAGCTGCCCGCCTCGAAGGCCGGCTCCGGTGCCTTGCCCGGCATGGTGATCCACTCGTCGCGGTTCCAGATCGTGCGACGGCCGAGCAGGTGGTAGGTCGCCGGATCGAGGACGAGGTACTCCGTGGTGACCTGCTGCCCCTTCGGCTCGTAGTAGACGCCGATGCCCAGCCGGTCCTCCGCGTCGGGGACGTCCACGGCGATCTTGACGCCGGGGATCCTCGCCATGGCCCGGAAGATCGCGGCCTCGAGCTTCGGCGGCATGACGGCCTGCTGCTCCAGGTAGACCGAGAGGACCCGATACGCCCGGTCGTCGGCCGGCTCGCCGGCGCCTGGGTCCTCTTTCGGCAGGTCGCTCCAATGCCTGTCGCGCGAGACCTTCGCGAGCAGCTTGTCGGGCTCGGTCGGCAGGGCCGTCAGCCTGTCGTGGTACTTCTGCGGCGAAAGGTCGTCGTCGTCCGGGTCCGGCGGGACATCGGAGACCTTCAGCTCGCCGTCCAAGAAGTCGGCGCGGCGCTTTCCGTCGTATCTGAACCAGCTCTCTTGGGTGGTCACGCGGCCGTCGCCGGGCTGCACGACCTTGGACTTGGTGTAAACCCACTGGTCGGGGCGCGGAGTCGAGGAGGTCTTGTTCTCGACCGCCGTGGCCGCCTGCTCCAGCAGCAGGAGGCTGCCCGGGCGCATGCTGGGCGCCGGACGCGTGGGACGGCTCTCGTGGGCGGGCCCGGCGAATGTCAGCGCGACCACCAGCCCGGCCGCCAGGGTCCCGGCGAGCAGCGCGCGCCTGGCGAGGGGCCGCCACAGCCGGCGCCGCTCAGGAGGCGAGACCGTCGCGGTCGTGGCCGAGGTGAGGCGGTCGCGCAGGGCCGCGAGCCGGGCCGCGTCGGGCTCCGGCGCGTCCGCGCGTAGCCCCTGGAGCAGGTTCAGGTCATCCACGGTCGGCCTCCTCGTCGGTGATCGCGGTGGGGTCGACGCCGCCCAGCGCGGCGCGGGTGCGTTTCCTGGCCCGGTGCAGCCGGGAGCGGACGGTTCCGAGGGGGATGTCGAGCGCCCTGGCGACCTCCTCGTAGCTGAGCTGCGCCCAGGCGACCAGCAGGAGCACCTCCCGGTCGTCGGCGGAGAGCGCGGCCAGCGCCTCGGCCAGCTCCCGGTGCACGGCCGAGGCCGACACGCGGGCCTCCACCCGGTCCGTGTAACCCTCCGCCACCTCGTCGATCCCGGTCCTGGCCAGCGCCAGGTAGGACCTGACCTCCCGGCGGCGATGGTGGCCGATGAGGTTGGCGGCCATGCCGTACAGCCAGGGGCGGGCATCGGCGCGCCCGGGGTCGTAGTGTTCGCGCCGCCTGAACGCGGCCAGGAACGTCTCCGCGACGATGTCGTCGGCCAGCGAGTCCCCCAGACGGCGGGTGACGTAGCGATGTAAGGCGGGCGCGTGCCGGTCGAACAGCGCGGCGAAAGCGCCCGGATCGCTGTGGGAGCGCCGGATCACCTCGGCGTCGTCCATGCCGCTCAACACCGCGCCGCCGTCGGCCGACTCTGTTTCCACAACCACCCGGTACTCCCGTCGCCGATACTGTCAGCCCCTTTCACCCGATACCGCGATATGAGTTCTCGGGAGTTGTAAGTCCTTATGTCCTGACATATGGTCGAAGTTGGCGCAGGGGTCTGCATGACATCATGTAAGGGGATTTGGTGTCCTGTGGACACGTTGGAGGTGGGTGTGGCGATGACGAGCCGGGATACTCGAAGCATGTCGGAGCTTCTCGCCCGCCACCGGGCAGTGATCCCCAACTGGGTGGCACTCAACTACAACGAGCCGATCGAGATCGTCAGTGGCAAGGGCAATCGCGTCGTCGACGCCGATGGCAAGAGCTACCTCGACTTCTTCGCCGGCATCCTCACCAACATGATCGGGTACGACGTGCCCGAGGTGCGCGAGGCCGTCGAGCGTCAGCTCGCCACGGGAGTCGTCCACACCAGTACGGTCTACCTGCTGCGCGGCCAGATCGAGCTGGCGGAGAAGATCGCCAGGCTCTCCGGCATCCCCGATGCCAAGGTCTTCTTCACCAACTCCGGCACCGAGGCGAACGAGACCGCGCTGCTGCTGGCCACCTACGCGCGCAAGAGCGACCAGGTGCTCGCCATGCGGCAGAGCTACCACGGCCGCAGCTTCGGCGCGATCAGCGTCACCTCCAACCGGACGTGGAAGAACAACTCGCTCTCCCCGCTGAACGTGCACTTCCTGCACGGGGCCGACCGGCACCTGACCCAGTTCAAGGGTCTGTCGGACGCCGACTACATCGCGGCCTGCGTCGACGACCTGCGCCACGTGCTGGCCACGGCCGTCTCCAACGACGTGGCGGCGCTGATCGCCGAGCCCATCCAGGGTGTGGGCGGGTTCACGATGGCCCCCGACGGGCTGTTCGCCGCCTACAAGGAGGTCCTGGACGAGCAGGGCATCCTGTTCATCTCCGACGAGGTGCAGACGGGCTGGGGACGCACCGGCAGCGCGTTCTTCGGCATCCAGAACCACGGCGTGACGCCCGACATGATGACCTTCGCCAAGGGCCTGGGCAACGGATTCGCGGTCGGTGGCGTCGTGGCCCGCGGCGACCTGATGGACAGCCTGCCCGCCGTGGGCCTGGCCACGTTCGGCGGCAATCCGATCTCCATGGCCGCCGCCAACGCCACGCTCGACTACGTGCTCGACCACGATCTCCAGGCCAACGCCGCCAGGACCGGCAAGATCATCGCCGATGGCCTGCGGGCGGCGGCCGAGCGGCTGCCGATCATCAAGGCCGTGCGCGGCAAGGGCCTGATGTTCGCCGTCGAGCTGGAGAGCCCCGCGCAGGCCGCGCGGTTCATGGAGGAGACCAAGAAGTCGGGCCTGCTCGCGGGCAAGGGCGGCCTGTACGGCACCGCCATCCGCATGGCCCCGCCGCTCACCCTCACAGTGGACGAGGCCGCGGAGGGCTTGAGCATCATTGTGCACGCACTGGAAGTCATCAACGCAGAGGCAGCGACGCAGTGAAGTTTGTCAAGCACTGGATCAACGGAGCTCTGACGGACGGCGACAGCCGTACCCAGGAGATCTTCGACCCGTCGACCGGCGAGGTCAGCGGGCACGTCGCGCTGGCCTCGGCCGCCGACGTCGACGCGGCCGTGGCCGCCGCCGTGGCGGCCTTCCCCGCCTGGCGGGACGCCTCGCTGACCAAGCGGGCGCAGGTGCTGTTCCGCTTCCGCGAGCTGATGTACGCCCACCGCGACGAACTGGCCGCGCTCATCTCGGCCGAGCACGGGAAGGTGCACTCCGACGCGCTCGGCGAGGTCGCTCGCGGCCTGGAGGTCGTGGAGTTCGCCTGCGGGATCCCGCACCTGCTCAAGGGCGGCTTCTCCGAGGGCGTCTCGACCCGGGTCGACTCCTATTCGCTGCGCCAGCCGCTCGGGGTGGTGGCCGGCATCACGCCGTTCAACTTCCCGGCCATGGTGCCGATGTGGATGTACCCGATCGCGATCGCCTGCGGCAACGCGTTCGTGCTCAAGCCGTCGGAGAAGGACCCGTCCGCGTCGCTGCTCATGGCGCGGCTCTGGCAGGAGGCCGGGCTGCCCGACGGCGTCTTCAACGTCGTCCAGGGCGACAAGGTCGCCGTCGACCGGCTGCTGGAGCACCCCGACGTGCGCGGCGTCTCCTTCGTCGGCTCGACCCCCATCGCCAAGTACGTCTACGAGACCGGCACCAGCCACGGCAAGCGGGTGCAGGCGCTCGGCGGGGCCAAGAACCACATGCTCGTCCTGCCCGACGCCGACCTCGACCTGGTCGCCGACTCGGCCGTGTCGGCGGGCTTCGGCTCGGCCGGCGAGCGGTGCATGGCGATCTCCGTCGTGCTGGCCGTCGACCCGGTGGGCGACGAGCTCGTCCAGAAGATCGTCGAGCGCGTCGACAAGCTGGTGATCGGCCCCGGCTCCGACCCCAGGTCCGAGATGGGGCCGCTGGTCACCGAGGCGCACCGCGACAAGGTCGCCTCCTACCTCGACCTCGGCGTCGAGGAGGGCGCCAAGCTGGTCGTGGACGGCCGGGACACGCGTGTCGAAGGCGGCGGCAAGGCGTCGGAGACGCCCGGCTTCTGGCTCGGCCCGACCGTGCTCGACCACGTGCCGGCCGGCTCGCGGGTGCACACCGAGGAGATCTTCGGCCCGGTCCTGACGATCGTCCGCGTCGGCTCGTACGAGGAGGGCCTGCAGCTCATCAACGGCGGCGCGTACGGCAACGGCACCGCGATCTTCACCAACGACGGCGGCGCGGCCCGGCGCTTCCAGAACGAGGTCGAGGTCGGCATGATCGGCATCAACGTGCCGATCCCGGTGCCGATGGCGTTCTACAGCTTCGGCGGCTGGAAGGCGTCGCTGTTCGGTGACACGCACGTGCACGGCACCGAGGGCGTCCACTTCTACACCCGCGGCAAGGTCGTCACCTCGCGCTGGCTCGACCCGTCGCACGGCGGCGTGAACCTGGGCTTCCCCACCAACGGGTGAGCGATCTCCACCGGGGAGGGACGCGCCAGGCGTCCCTCCCTGTCGTGTGCCCGATAAACTCCAGCACACGGACGAGGGAGGAACGTGGATCGCCGCATACCTGCCATGGCGCTGGCCATGACGGCTCTGATCGCCAGCATGGGGGCGGCGGTCCCATCGCCGAAGCAGACCCCGTCCCCGACCCCCACCCCGTCGGCGAGTCCGACGCAGGGCGACGGCACGCTGCAGATCCTCACCTACCGCGGCTACGCCGAATACGGCGGCACCAGCCCCAGGGTCAACTGGGTGGGCGACTTCGAGAAGACGACCGGCTGCCGCATCGCCCGCCTCGACACCGTGCAGACCGCCGACGACATGGCGACGTACGTCGACCAGCGCTCCTACGACGTGATCTCGGCCGGCCCGGTGCTGGCCGCCTCGATGATCGAGCGCAGGCAGGCGCAGCCCATCGATCCGGCCAAGGTCACCGGTTACGACGACCTGACCAAGCGTTTTCGCGACATGACCAAGGTGTCGGGCAAGGTCTACGGCGTGCCGTACCTGTGGGGGTTCCACGAGTTCCTTTACGACTCGACCACGGTCAAGGACGGCGGCCTCAAGCAGGTCTTCCAGTCGGACCGGGTGTCGCTCAAGGAGGGCCCGCTGACCATCGCCGACGCGGCGCTCACCGACGGCAGCGTGGACGACCCCTTCGAGCTGACCAAGAGCCAGCTGGACCGGGCGATGGCGCTGCTGAGCGAGCGCAAGGGCCGCACTTACTGGAAGAACCCGCTCGAACTGGTCAAGGGCTTCGCCACGGGCTCGCTCGACTACGCCCAGGCCACGCCGTACTACCGCCTGCTCCTGCAGAAGGCCGGCAAGCCGATCAAGGCGGTCAGCGCGCGCAAGATGACCGGCTGGCTCGACTCCTGGATGCTCGGCGCGAACATCCCCAACACCGACTGCGCCTACCGCTGGCTGAGCTGGATGGCGGCGCCGTCGGCCCAGCGTGACGCGGCCGCCTGGGTCGGTCTGGCGCCGGCCAACCCCAAGGCGTGCAAAGGGCGGGCCAAGCAGATGTGCGACGCGTACGGAGCCGACAAGCCGAAGTGGCTCGACCGGGTCGCCTTCGCCGCTCGGCCGCCAGGGGGTTGCCGGGGATCTGAGGGGGAATGCACTGATTACGCCACATGGAGCAAACAGTGGGGCACACTGGTGAATTGAGCGGGGGCTGCTTTACCCACACATGACTTTCGCCGCAGGCTCGCCCCGTCCCCCCGCTGGGCCGTGCCTGCAGAGACGCCCCGGGCCTCCCCCCGCTCCGGGGCGTCTCGCTTTTCCGGAGGACTGGCCGAGAATTCGACTGAATGACCAGTCAGTGAGTATGTTCTGGTCATGAGAATCCTTCTGGTCGGCGCCGGCGGCGTCGGCTCCGCTGTCGTGCCCATCGCCGCGCGCCGAGATTTCTTCGAACACATCGTGGTCGCCGACTCCCAACAGAGCCGGGCGGCGCGAGCCGTCGCCGGCGTGGACGATCCCCGCTTCAGCGCGATCAGCCTCGACGCCGCCGATCGGGCGGCGGTGGCGGCGGCGCTCCGGGAGCACCGGTGCGACGTGCTGTTCAACGCCGTCGATCCGCGGTTCACGATGCCGCTGTTCGAGGCGGCGCTGGCGGCCGGGGCGGACTACCTGGACATGGCGATGTCGCTGTCCAGACCGCACTCCAGCCGGCCGTACGAGATGCCGGGGGTGAAGCTGGGCGACGAGCAGTTCGCGCGCGACGAGGAGTGGCGGGCGCGGGACCGGCTCGCGCTCGTCGGGATGGGCGTGGAGCCGGGGCTGGCCGACGTGTTCGCCCGCTACGCCGCCGACCACCTGTTCGACGGCATCGACGAGATCGGCGTCAGGGACGGCTCGAACCTGGTCGTGGACGGCTACGACTTCGCGCCGACGTTCTCCATCTGGACGACGATCGAGGAGTGCCTCAATCCGCCCGTCGTCTGGGAGGACGGGCGGTGGCACACGACCGAGCCGTTCAGCGAGCCCGAGGTGTTCGACTTCCCCGAGGGCATCGGCCCCGTGGAGTGCGTGAACGTCGAGCACGAGGAGGTGCTGCTCGTGCCCCGCTGGATCCCGGCGAAGCGGGTGACGTTCAAGTACGGGCTGGGCGAGGAGTTCATCGGCGTGCTCAAGACCCTGCACAAGCTCGGGCTGGACAGCGCCGACAAGATCAGGGTGGGCGGTGCCGACGTGGCGCCGCGTGACCTGGTGGCGGCGAGCCTGCCCGACCCGGCGACCCTCGGTGACCGGATGCACGGCAAGACGTGCGCGGGCACCTGGGTGAAGGGCACCGGCAAGGACGGCGGGCCCCGCGAGGTGTACCTCTATCACGTGGTCGACAACGCCTGGTCGATGCGCGAGTACGGCTCGCAGGCCGTCGTCTGGCAGACCGCCGTCCACCCCGTGGTCGCGCTGGAGCTGCTGGCCCGCGGTGCCTGGAAGGGCACGGGCGTGCTGGGGCCGGAGGCATTCGACGCGGTGCCGTTCCTCGACCTGCTGACCGAGTACGGCTCGCCCTGGCGGATCCGCGAGGCGGCCGCCTGACGCCGTCTCCAGCGCGCGGAAAAGGCTCTGTCGCGCGGAAAGGCTCTAGCGCGCTGGGAAGGCGACCACTGTGGCCATCGGCGCCGGGATGAGCGCTTCGGCGCAGTCGCCGCAGGCCAGCACGGGAGAGTCGTCGGGGAAGCGCCCGACGCGGACGCGCGGCCTGGGCCACCTCTTGTGGCAGACCACGCAGGCTTCGCCCTCGAGCTGTGCCCGGCTCAAACCATCAGGGTCGAACGTCAACATTCTCTGTGCCGTTCCTGTCGGACCCCAGTTCATCATGCTCCCAGCAGCGGTCGGCCACTCGTATACCGGATCCGTTATAAGCCCGGGGGCGCTCCTGATCGTCTAGGGCAGCGTCAAGCCCGGGTGAATTCTCTACCCGGCTCGCACGCCTTACACCTACAAAAACGGGCATCCAGCCACAAGCTGGATGCCCGTTTCGCGCGTTTCCTACAGTTCAGCGAAAGCTTTCTCCAGGATGCCGAGACCCTCCTCAAGCAGGTGCTCGGGCATGACCAGCGGCGGCAGGAAGCGCAGCACGTTGCCGTACGTGCCCGCGGTGAGCACCAGCAGGCCCTCCGCGTGGCAGCGCCGGACGACCTCGGCGAGCGCGGCCGGGTTCGGCTCCTTCGTGCCCGGCTGGACCAGCTCGACGGCGATCATCGCCCCTCGGCCGCGCACATCGCCGATCACGTCGAAGCGCTCGCGCAGCGCGTGGAGGCGGGGGAGCATGATCTCGCCGATGCGGCGGGCCTTGGCGACCAGGTCCTCCTCGGCGATGGTCTCCAGCACGCCCAGCGCGGCCGCGCAGGCGACCGGGTTGCCGCCGTACGTGCCGCCCAGGCCGCCGGAGTGCACCTTGTCCATGATCTCCGCGCGGCCGGTGACGGCGGCGAGTGGGAGGCCGCCCGCGATGCCCTTGGCGGTGGTGATGAGGTCGGGCACGATGCCCTCGTCCTCGCAGGCGAACATCTGCCCGGTACGGGCGAAGCCGGTCTGCACCTCGTCGGCGACGAACACGATGCCGTTGTCCCGGCAGAACTCGGCGATCCTCGGCAGGAAGCCCTTGGCCGGCTCGATGAACCCGCCTTCCCCGGCGATCGGCTCGATCACCACGGCGGCGACGTTCTCGGCGCCGATCTGCTTGACGATCATGTCGATGGCCTGCGCGGCGGCCTCCTCGGCGCAGTTCTCCGGGCCCGTCGGCCAGCGGAACGGGTAGGCCAGCGGCACCCGGTACACCTCCGGCGCGAACGGGCCGAAGCCCTGCTTGTAGGGCAGGTTCTTGGCCGTCAGCGTCATGGTCAGCAGCGTGCGGCCGTGGTAGCCGTGGTCGAACACGATGATCGCCGGGCGGCCCGTGGCGTGCCTGGCGATCTTGACGGCGTTCTCGACGGCCTCGGCGCCGGTGTTCAGCAGGACCGTGCGCTTCTCGTGGTCACCGGGGGTCAGCTCGTTGAGCTTCTCGCATACCTCCACGTACGACTCGTACGGGGTGACCATGAAACAGGTGTGGGTGAAGTCGGCGACCTGCTCCTGGACCCGCTCGACCACCTTGGGCGCGGCGTTGCCGACGCTGGTCACGGCGATGCCGGAGCCGAAGTCGATCAGCGAGTTGCCGTCGGCGTCCTGGACGACGCCGCCGCCGGCGCGCGTCACGAACACCGGCAGCGCGGTGCCGATGCCCGGGGGCACGGCGGCCTGCTTACGGGCCAGCAACTCCTGCGATTTCGGGCCTGGGATCGCGGTGACGAGACGACGCTCCTGCGGAATGCTCATGCGCCCGACGCTACGCCGGGCGCCCACCTGGTCCGATGCGTCGATATGTCACACTGGAGTGCCCGTCTTTGCCGGAATGGACAACTCGTATGGCGCCTTCGCTGCGGACCGTGGTGCGACGGACAGGGCTGCGGCCGCTGGCCGGCACCTTGGACTCGGTCGTGCGCTGGGTGGCCGTCAGCGAGCTGGAGGATCCGACACCCTACCTGGAGGGCGACGAGCTCCTCCTGACCACGGGTATGCGCCTGGAAGGCGACTTTTCGCAATATGTCGCCCGCCTCGTGGCACGTGGCGTGGCCGGGCTCGCCCTCGGCGTCGGGCTCTCGCACGAAGAGGTGCCGCCCGCGCTGCTGGCGGCGGCCACGGCGGCCGGGTTGCCGCTGCTGGAGGTGCCGCGCGAGACGCCGTTCATCGCGGTCGGCAAGGCGGTCAGCGACCTGCTGGCCGCCGAGCAGTACGACGAGATCACCCGCGCCTTCGCCGCCCAGGGCCGCCTCACGCGGGCCGCCCTGCGGACCGAGGGCCCGTACGCGGTCATCGACCGGCTGGCCAAGGAGGTCGGTGGCTGGGCCGCGCTGCTGGACGAGCACGGCGAGGTACGCCACGCCACCCGCGCCGCCAAGGCCGAGGCGGCGGCCCGCGAACTGGCCCGGCTGCGCGGCGAGCACGGTGTCTGGCGGGGCGGCGGGGCCAACGGGCGGCCGCCCGCGAGCCTGGCGCTGTCCGGGCCGGACGAGCACGTCGTCCTGCAGCCGCTGGGCGGGGGGCCGAGGCCGCGCGGGTTCTTCGTGGTCGGGGCGTCCCGGGCGTTCTCGCCCGTCACGCAGACGGTCATCAACGCGGCCGGATCGCTGCTCACGCTGGCCGTCGAGCAGGGCGGCGCCCAGCGGGAGGCCGAGCGCCGGGTGCGCTCGGCCGTACTGGGGCTCCTGCTGGACGGAGGTATGGGGGAGGGGCGCGCGGGGCCGGCCTGTGTGGAGCGGGCGCGCGCGGTGCTGGCGCCGCTCGGTGGGCGGCTGCCGGAGGAACCGGTGGTCGTGCTGGCGGTGGCGGGCGACGCGCTCGACGCGGTGGAGCCGCACGCCTTCACCGCCCACGTCCCTGAAACCGCCCACGTCCCTGAAACCGCCCGCTTTCCTGAAGCCGCCCGCACTAACGAAGCCGCCCGCATTCCCGAAGTCGCCCGCACTAACGAAGCCGCCCGCCTCCCTGATGCCGCTCCGCTCGAGTCGCCGGTCGTGGTGCTGGTGGCCGCGGCGGAGGCCGAGAAGGTGGCCGCGCTCGCCGAGGGGACCGTCGGGATGAGCGCGCCCAGCGCGTACGGTGAGCTGCCCGGCGCGCTCGACCAGGCCCGGCGGGCGTTCGAGAGCGGCCGTGACGGCCTCGTCAGGTTCGCCGACCTCGCCGGCCAGGGGCTGCTGACCCTGCTCGACCCCGCCGCCGCCCAGGCGTTCGCGGCGGCGCTGCTCGCGCCCCTCGCCAGGTACGGCTCGCGGGCCGACCTGGTCGAGTCGCTGCGCGCCTACATCGGCAGCAATGGCCACTGGGACGCGGCGGCCCAGCGGCTCGGCATCCACCGCCACACGCTCCGCTACCGCATGAAGCGGGTCACCGAACTGCTGGGCCGGGACCTGGACGATCCCGGAGTGCGTGCCGAGCTCTGGATCGCGCTGGCGGCTACTTCTTCTGCCTGTCCACCAGGTAGCAGCAGATCGTCGCCGTCGTGACCGCCTCGTAGGTGCGGCCGTCGCGCAGGTGACCGGCCCGCTCCAGGCTGATCGCGCCCTGGGCGGCGGCCCACAGCGCGTCGGCGATCTTGCGGGGCTGGGTCGGGACGAGGTACCCGGCGGAGATGCAGTCGGCGATCACCCGGTCGAGGATGTTGAGCGCCGCGCGGGCCAATGTCCTGGCCCGCTCGCTGGGTTCGAAACCGGGGATCGCCCGCTCGAACATCAAGCTGTAGTAGCCGGGCTCGGCCAGACACGCCTGACGGTAGGCGGGGCCGAGCGCGGTGAGGTTCTCGAGGGCGTCCCGCCGCTGCGGGACCGCGTCCAGAAAGCGCCGGAAGCGCTCGAATCCCTCCAGGTAGAGGGCCTCCGCCAGCCCTTCCCTGTTGCCGAACATCGTGTAGATGACCGTCGTCGTGCAGCCGGCCTCCGTGGCGATCCTGCGCATGGTCAAGCTCTCGGGGCCGTCGCTGAGCAGCAGGTTGACCGCGACGTCGAGAAGCCGGGAACGCAGTTCGTCATGGGTGGCCCGCTCACCGAGCAAGTAGGCGCCTTGGAGCCCGAGAGGCGCCGAGGAGGTCATGGGGCCACGCCTTTCTGCGTCGGGGGCCCGCCGCGCTGAGGACCCGCACACGATGACTTAGCCAGCCGGGAGAAAGTTCAAACCGCCCTGCATGGTAAACATCCCGAATTAGGTCTACTTCTGTTACATCCTGGGTAGGCAAGGGAGGTTGTACTTAACGGTGAGGTCTGGTGGGGGTCTTGTGCACGGTGGTGTACGTCCCCGATCGTGGCCTTGGCATAACGTCGAGAACATGGACGTGCGTACCTTCTGGCTCGCGGGCCGGCCAGCCACCGGCGACTCCCAGCTCACCGTGACCAATCCCCACGACGGTCGCGACGTCGGCCGCTATTCCGTGCCGACCGACGCCCAGGTCGAGGAGGCCGTCGCGGCCGCCCACGCGGTCGCCGGACAGGCCGCCGCGCTCCCCGCGCACGTACGCGCCGAGGCGCTGGCCCATGTCTCGCGCCGCATCGCGGAGCGGGCCGATGAGATCGCCCACCTGATCACCGCCGAGAACGGCAAGCCGATCTTCTGGGCTCGTGGCGAGGTCACCCGCGCGATCGCCACCTTCCGCTTCGCCGCCGAGGAGACCCGCCGCTGGTCGGGCGGTGTGCAGCGGCTCGACACCGAGCCCGCCGCCGCCGGGCGCCTGGCGTACGTCTCCCGTCTGCCGTACGGGCCGGTGCTCGCGATCACGCCGTTCAACTTCCCGCTGAACCTGGTCGCTCACAAGGTCGCGCCCGCCATCGCAGTCGGCGCGCCCATCATCGTCAAGCCGGCGCCCGCCACGCCGCTCACCTCGCTCCTGCTCGGCGAGCTCCTGGCCGAGACCGACCTGCCCGCCGGGATGTTCTCCGTGCTGCCGGTCGAGAACGAGCGCGCCTCCGTTCTGGTGGAGGATCCCAGGCTGCCGGTGGTGTCGTTCACCGGCTCCGCGCCGGTCGGCTACGCGATCGCCGACCAGATCCCGCGCAAGCACGTGACGCTCGAACTCGGCGGCAACGCCGCGGCCGTCGTGCTGAGCGACGCCGACCTCGACTGGGCGGCCCAGCGCGTCGCCCTGTTCTCCAACTACCAGGCCGGTCAGAGCTGCATCGCCGTGCAGCGGGTGATCGTCGAGCAGCCCGTCTACGACGCCTTCGTCGAGCGCCTGCTCCCGGCCGTCGGCGGGCTCGTGACCGGCGATCCGGCCGACGAGAAGACGCAGGTCGGACCGCTGGTCTCGGTCCACGCCGCCGAACGCGTCGAGCAGTGGGTCCAGGAGGCGGTCTACGGGGGCGCCCGCGTGCTCGCGGGCGGCGCCCGCGAGGGCGCCACGTACGCGCCCACCGTCCTGGCCGACGTGCCCTCCGACGCCAAGGTCCTGCGCGAGGAGGTCTTCGGGCCGGTCATGGTCCTGCAGCCGGCCGCGAACATCGACGAGGCGTACGCGATGGTCAACGACTCCAGGTACGGCCTCCAGGCCGGAGTGTTCACGCGGTCGCTGGACGCGGCCTTCCGGGCCAACCGGGAGCTGGAGGTGGGTGGCGTGATCATCGGCGACGTGCCGTCGTACCGGGCCGACCAGATGCCGTACGGCGGCGTGAAGGACTCCGGCGTCGGCCGCGAGGGTCTGCACTCGGCGATGCAGGACTACACCTACGAGAAGGTCATGGTGCTGACTGGCCTGTCGCTCTAGCTACGCCCGCTGGGCCGTGTCGAACAGGGCCTTGGCGGCGTCGCCGAAGTACGGGCCGTACATGGTGCGCTGGTCGTCGCTGTACTTGAAGCTGCTCAGCGACGTGATCTCGCCGGTGCCCGTGGCGGGGTCGAAGCCGGACAGCCACGGGCCGCCGCTGGAGCCCGCCGTCATGTCGCAGCCCAGGCCCTGGTCGCGGGTCTGCTTGTAGGGGTCGCCGTGCAGGCGGCCCGCGCAGTAGACCAGGTGCTCGCCGTCGTAGGGCGGGTCGGCCGGGAAGCCGAAGCCGAACGTCTGGCCGCCGCGCGCGCCGTTGAAGGCGATCTGCTGGCCGCCGACCACGTCGGTGACGTGCTGGCTCTCCGCGGTCGTCAGGGCCACCATGCCCACGTCGTAGCTGTCGTCGGCGGAATGCGCCCACGGGCCGGTGACGAACATGCGGCGGGCGGCGTACTGGCCGTAGGGGTGGCCGCCGCCGTCGCGGTAGCCGGGCACGAATTGCCAGTTGGCCGCCCACTCGCCGGTGCCGTCCTTGACGCAGTGGCCGGCGGTGACCACGAGGTCCCTGCTCGCGCTCTTGACCGTGCTCGCCGAGCACACGAAGTCGATGCCGCTGACGGTCAGGAAGACGCGGCCGGTGGTGCGGGTGACCGCGCCGCCGGTCAGCCAGCGGGAGCCGGACGTGGTGGTCAGGGGCCGGGCCGACTGGAGGCGGGGGACGGGGATCCTGGCCTTCTCGCTCTCGCGGGTCACTTTCTCGCCGGTCAGGCCGGGTGCGGCGGCGATCCCCGTCTTCTTGGCGAGGCCGCCCAGCAGGCCGTCACGCTTGGTCACGATGCCGAGCATGTCGATCGGCAGGGCGTCGGCCATCCGGGCCGGGGTCCAGTAGTCGAGCACGCGCCGCTGCTCGGCGGGGCTGCGGGCGGCCACGTGCTCGACCACCTCCGTCCGCTTGGCCGTGTGCACGACCTGCTTGGCGACGCGATGGGCGGGGTCATGGTGCTGGGCGGGCATGGCGCCGATGAGCGCGGGGCCCATCAGCCCCGTGACGAGCGGTACGGCTGTCAGCAAGGGGATGCTCAGGCTCATGACCCCCGAGTCTGCACCACAAGATGTGTTCTTGTGACTACTTTCGGTGAACGGCTTCAGAGGGCGTTGGTGCTCTGGGCGGCTTGGTAGACGGCTTGGGCCTCTGACCCGAAATAAGGGCCGAACATCCATTTAGCGGCGAAGTTGTATTTGAAGCTGTTGACGGAGTTTTGCGTGCCGAGGCCGGTCGTTTCATTGAAATTCTGGAACCATGGACCGCCGCTCGAACCACCAGTCATGTCGCAGGTCAAACCCTGATCCTTGGACATCAGGAAATCGTCGAACGCGCGGCCGCTGCAGTAGGTCAGCTTCGAGCCGTCGTACGGGGCCGCCGCCGGGTAGCCGAAGGCGTACATCTGCTGGCGCCGCGCCTGGTTGAACGCCACGCCCTGGCCGCCCACGACGTCGGTCAGCGCCTTGCCCTGCAGCGGCGCCACCACGGCGGCGGCGACATCGAAGTCGATGTCCTCGCCGGCGTTCCACTGCGGGGTGGTCAGCAGCTTGGTGGCCGCCCAGGTGCCGTTCGGGCGGCTGCCGTTGTCGTATCCGGGGACGAACACCCAGTTGGTGTGGAAGGCGCCGCCCATCTTGACGCAGTGGCCCGCGGTGAGCACCACGCTCTTGTTGGCGCTGGTCACGGCCGAGCCGGAGCAGGAGGCGTTGCGTCCCTGGTAGGTGAAGAAGACTCGGCCGGTCGTCTTCGTGATCGCGCCGCCGCGGGTCCAGGCGGAGCCGCCGCTGTTGGCGGCCTGTGCGGCATTGCCCGGCGCGCTGGTGGGCGGGATCGTGGTGGGCTCGCCGGGGGTGCTCATGGCCAGTTTGGCCTGCTTCTTGGGCGCGGGGGCGTCGAGCGGCTGGGCCGCCTCCATCTTCTGCGGGGTCCAGTACCGCAGGACGGTCTGCTGCTCGGAGGTGGAGTCGGCGGCCGCCTTCTGGGCGGGCTTGGGTCCCGACTGGGCCTGCGCGAGCCCGGCCGGGAGCAGGGCGCCCCCGGCGGTGAGGGCGAGGATGGAAAGCAGAGCGACTCTGCGGTGCATTACGTACCTCCCAAATCCCGGATCTGAGGTTGGAAGGTAGCGGCCCCAATATCCCGATTTCTCGGGATTTGCGCATACGGATATGGGGATATTTGGGCGTTAATGTACTGGAATATCTGGAGTCACAGGCGTTGCCATATTCAGGGACGGGGGAGCCGCGTGCCGGGTCGCTTCCGGCAGCGGGGACAATGGACGGGTGCACGCAGACACCCTCCGCTCCGTCGTCGTCCTCGGCTCCACCGGCTCGGTCGGCACCCAGGCACTAGATGTCATCGGCACCGATCCGGGCAGGTTCAGGGTCGCCGGGCTCGCGGCCGGTGGCGGGAAGGTCGAGCTGCTGGCCGAGCAGGCGGCCGAGCACGGCGCCGAGGTGGTGGCCGTGGCCGATGCCGACGCCGTACCGGCGCTGAAGGAGGCGCTCGCGGCGCGCGGCGCGAGCCCGGTGGTGCTCGCCGGCCCCGAAGGGGTCGCGGAGGCGGCGGCGTGGCCGTGCGACACGGTGCTCAACGGCATCACCGGCGCGCTCGGCCTGACCTCCACGCTGGTCGCGCTGAAGGCGGGCCGGACACTCGCCCTGGCCAACAAGGAGTCACTGATCATCGGCGGGCCGCTGGTCAAGCGGCTGGCCGCGCCGGGGCAGATCCTGCCCGTCGACTCCGAGCACTCGGCCGTCCAGCAGTGCCTGTGGGCCAGTGGTCCCGACGGTCACCGGCCCGAGGCGGTCAAGCGGCTGGTCATCACCGCGAGCGGCGGGCCGTTCAGGGGGCGCAAGCGCACCGACCTGTTCGACGTCACGCCTGAAATGGCCCTCGCGCACCCCACCTGGTCCATGGGTCCCATGATCACCATCAACTCGGCCACCCTGGTCAACAAGGGGCTGGAGGTCATTGAGGCGCACCTGCTGTTCGACATCGGCTTCGACCGGATCGAGGTCGTGGTGCACCCTCAGTCGATCATCCACTCCATGGTCGAGTACATCGACGGCTCCACCATCGCCCAGGCCAGCCCGCCCGACATGCGGCTGCCCATCGCGCTCGCGCTCGGCCACCCCGAGCGGATCGCGGGCGCCGCGGCCCCCATCGACTGGACCCGGGCCCAGGAGTGGACCTTCGAGCCGCTCGACGACGATGCCTTCCCCGCCGTCGCGCTGGCCAGGCACGTCGGCACCGAGGGCGGCACCGCGCCCGCCGTCTACAACGCGGCCAACGAGGCGTGCCTGGAGGCGTTCATCGGCGGCGGCCTGCGGTTCCCGGCTATCGTCGACACGGTCGCCAAGGTCGTCGAAGAGCACCGGGTGACCCCCGCGGACTCGGTCGAGGAGGTGCTCGCCGCCGACGCCTGGGCTCGCACCCGCGCGAGCGAGTTCGTACGGGGCGCGGCCGGCGGATGAGACCTGGGACGGAGCTCACAGCCCGGCAGTCCCACGGGCTACCTACACTGGATACCGTTACCGAAACTCAAGGGTTGAAATGTCTTCTGTAGCACTCGGCATCCCCACGGTCCGTCCCAAGCCGCTCGCCCAACGCCGGCACTCCCGCCAGATCATGGTCGGCGGCGTCCCGGTCGGTGGCGACGCGCCGGTCTCCGTGCAGTCGATGACCACCACGGTGACCGCCGACATCAACGCCACTTTGCAGCAGATCGCCGAGCTGACCGCGTCGGGGTGCCAGATCGTGCGGGTGGCCGTGCCGTCGCAGGACGACGCCGACGCGCTGCCCGTCATTGCCCGCAAGTCGCAGATCCCGGTCATCGCCGACATTCACTTCCAGCCGAAGTACGTGTTCGCGGCCATCGAGGCGGGCTGCGCGGCGGTGCGCGTCAACCCCGGCAACATCAAGAAATTTGATGACAAGGTGGGCGAGATTGCGCGGGCCGCGGCCGATCACGGCGTGCCGATCCGCATCGGCGTCAACGCCGGCTCGCTCGACCCCCGGTTGCTGCAGAAGTACGGCAAGGCGACCCCGGAGGCGCTGACCGAGTCGGCGCTGTGGGAGTGCTCGCTGTTCGAGGAGCACGGGTTCCGCGACATCAAGATCTCGGTCAAGCACAACGACCCCGTCGTCATGATCAACGCGTACCGGCTGCTGGCCGCCCAGTGCGACTACCCGCTGCACCTGGGCGTGACCGAGGCGGGTCCGGCCTTCCAGGGCACCATCAAGTCGGCGGTCGCGTTCGGCGCGCTGCTGGCGGAGGGCATCGGCGACACCATCCGCGTCTCGCTGTCGGCGCCGCCGGTCGAGGAGGTCAAGGTCGGCACGCAGATCCTGGAGTCGCTCGGGCTGCGGGAGCGCGGGCTGGAGATCGTCTCGTGCCCGTCGTGCGGGCGGGCGCAGGTCGACGTCTACACGCTGGCGGAGCAGGTGCAGGCGGGGCTCGAGGGGCTGAAGGTGCCGCTGCGGGTGGCCGTGATGGGCTGTGTCGTCAACGGGCCGGGGGAGGCCCGCGAGGCCGACCTGGGCGTGGCCTCGGGCAACGGCAAGGGGCAGATCTTCGTCAAGGGCGAGGTCGTCAAGACGGTCCCGGAGTCGCAGATCGTCGAGACCCTGATCGACGAGGCCCTGCGCATCGCCGACTCGATGGGCATCGCGCTCGACGGCGAGCCTGAGGTTGTCGTCGGCTGATTTAAAACTCATATTTTTTACGGCTCAGCCCGGTTGGCCCCAGACGCCGACCGGGCTGAGCTCTGTCCAGGGGCACGCTCCTCCGGTGGAGGTGGCGCGCCGCCGTGACGTGCGCACTCTTGGCCAGTGGCGGGGCAAACCGGGCACCCCGGCCGCCCGGGAGTGGATTACGGCGGGCAATTGGGCGATTACAGAATGGTAAGCGTTCTTCCATACCCAGCGTCATGACTCGGTTACTCAGAGACCATCGGTCTGCCAATCGAATGGGAGGCCGTGTGAAGCGGGTCGTAAGAGTGATCGTCGGGATGGCGATGCTGGTGCCGGTGGTCGGGGGAGCGAGCAGCGCCGTGGCCGCCGGGCGCGCCGTGAGTTCGGGACTGGACTGGGGGGCCTGTCCAGTGGCGTCGTCATCATCGAAGACGGAGACGGACGAGGCCGATTCTGGGACGGTCATCAGACGGTCCGCGCCTCGGGTGAGCGGGGTCGAGTGCGCCTCCGTGCGGGTGCCGCTCGACTACAACGAGCCGACAGGGCAGTCGATCACGCTGGCGCTCAACCGGATCAAGGCCAAAGTGTCGCGCGACGGCGGCGACTATCTGGGCCCGCTGCTGGTCAACCCCGGCGGGCCGGGCGCCTCGGGCCGGTCGCTGGCCGAGTACGTGTCGGCGACGCTCTCGCAGAAGGCCGCCGACCGTTACGACATCATCGGCTTCGACCCGCGCGGCGTGGGCAACAGCGAGCCCGCCATGCACTGCGTCGACCCCGCCGTCTACTACGCCCCGCCCAGGCCCGACGCGGTGCCGCGCGATGAGGCAGACGAGAAGGTGCTGCTCGGCAGGGCCAGCGAATACGCCAGCCGATGCGGCGACCTGTACGCCTGGCTGCTGCCCCACCTCACCACTGAGAACACCGCCCGCGACATGGACAGCATCCGCGCGGCCCTCGGCGAGTCGCAGATCAGCTTCCTCGGCTACTCCTACGGCACTTACATCGGCGCCGTCTACGCCACGCTCTTCCCCGACCGGGTCAAGCACCTCGTCCTGGACAGCACGGTCGACCCGGACGGCGTCTGGTACAAGGCCAACCTGGCCCAGGACCGCGCCTTCGAGCGCAGGCACCGCGCCTTCCTGGCCTGGACCGCCAAGAACAACGCCGTCTACAAGCTCGGCGGCTCGCTCACCCAGAGCTCGTTCGCCTGGTACGCGATGCGCTCCAGGCTGCACGACCGCCCGGCCGCCGGGGTGGTCGGCCCGAGCGAGCTCGACGACACGTTCACCGTGGCCGGCTACAGCGACCGGATCTGGCCCGACCTGGCCGCCGCCTGGTCCAGGTACGTGCGGCAGGGCGACGGGAAGGCCCTGGTCGACGTCTACAACAAGTACGGCAAGCCGGACGCCGACGAGGAGAACGGCTACGCCATCTACCTGAGCGTGCAGTGCCGCGACGCCCAGTGGCCCAGGTCCTGGGACAAGTGGCGGACGGACATGACCCGGGTGTACCGGCAGGCGCCGTTCCTCACCTGGTCCAACGCCTGGTACAACGCCCCGTGCGCGTTCTGGTCCGTGCCGGGCGGCACTCCGGTCAAGATCGACGCGTCCAAGCGGCTGCCTCCGATCCTGATGATCCAGTCGAAGGACGACGCCGCGACTCCGTACCAAGGCGCCCTGAACATGCGCAAACTGTTCCCGAGCGCCCGCATGGTCGTCGACGCGGGCGGCAACCACGGGTCTTCGCTGTCGGGGAACCAGTGTGTGGACCGCCACCTGATCGCGTACCTGGTCGACGGCACGGTGCCGCGGCACACCGCCAACTGTGACAAGCTGCCGGCGCCCAAGCCCACGGCCCATATGGCGGCCGTTAGTCCTCTTGGTCACGAAAGGCGCACCGAGCTCCTCACCAGATGAGCTATTCGGTGGTCGTTCGCGTAGTCTGACCATGTGATGCTGCGTACATCGGCGTCGCGTGTGCTCGATGACAGCGACCGGGACGAAGCCCTTGCCTTGCTCGACTTCGATCCGGTCGCCAACGTCTTCGTCTCCTCCCGGGTGCGGACCGTCGGACTCAATCCGGCGCGGCTGGGCGGGCAGATGTGGGGCTTCGGGCCGCGCGGCGGGCTTGTCTCGCTCTGCTACGCGGGGGCAAACATGGTGCCGGTCAACGCCGGTCCCGAAGCCGTGCACGCCTTCGCCGACCGCGCCCGCAAGCAGGGCCGCCGCTGCTCGTCCATCGTGGGTCCCGCCGACGCGGTCTCGCTGCTGTGGGAACGCCTGGAGCCGTACTGGGGCCGGGCCCGCACGATCCGCTGGGCACAGCCGGTCATGGCCACCTCGCGCAGGTCGCCCGTGCCCGCCGACCCGCTGGTCCGGCGGGTCCGCCCGGACCAGTTCGAGACGCTGCTGCCGGCCTGCGTCTCGATGTTCACCGAGGAAGTGGGGGTCTCACCCAACCTCGGCGACGGCGGCGCCCTCTACCGGACCAGGGTTGCCGAGCTGATCCGCATCGGCAGGTCCTACGCGCGCATCGACGACGGCCGCGTGGTGTTCAAGGCCGAGGTCGGCGCGGTCACTCCCCATGCCTGCCAGATCCAGGGGGTGTGGGTCGACCCCGCGTTGCGCGGCCAGGGACACGCGGTGGCCGGGATGGCCGCGGTCGTGGACGCCGCCCTGGACTGCTTCGCCCCTGTGGTCTCGCTGTACGTCAACGACTTCAACCACTCGGCCCGGGCGGTCTACCGGAAGGTGGGCTTCCACGAGGTCGACACGTTCATGTCCGTCCTGTTCTAGCCATGATCTTGGTGATGGGGATCTGGGAGTCGCTGGTCAAGGTGTGACCGCGGGTGACGGTGACTCGGTCAGTGCAATGGCGCGTTCGCCCTTGCCGCCGCGGGACTCGGCGGCGGGCTCGACCTGTGCCCGCACCTGGTCCGCCGTGACCTCGGCGCGCATGTGGCCAACCAGCTCGCCCCGCCGTCTGGTAGTCCCCGCCCGCCCGGCCGGGCGGGGAGCACGTTCGTGTGGTGCGGGTTGGGGCTGCTATCCGCCGATGTGCGGTGCGCGTGCGGCGGCGGAGCCGTCCCGGATCACCTCGCCGGTGAGGTTGCCGTTGGCTCCCGAGCCCAGGAAGACGATGAGGTTGGCCACGTCGTCGGAGTGGGAGAGCCTGCGGGTGGGGGTGGCGGCGGCGAGGGCGTCGGTGACGAAAGCCGGGATGTCGGGGCGGCTGTCGGTCAGGGTGAAGCCCGGTGCCACGACGTTGACCAGGATCCCGTCCGGGCCGCCGTTCCAGGCCAGGCTACGGGCGAGCCCGTACAGGCCCGATTTGGCGGTGCCGTAGGGGCCCGGGCCGGGCAGGCCCTCCTCGGCGACGCTCGAGGAGATCAGCACGATACGGCCCCAGCCCTTGGCGCGCATGCTGGACAGGACCGCGCGGACCGTGGCCGCGGTTCCGATCAGGTTGGCGCCGATCATCGCGTCCCACTCCTGCAGCGGGACGTCCTCGAAGCGAAGGCTGGGGTCGGGCGGGCCGTCGCCGCCCCAGCGCACGGCATTGGCGATGAGGACGTCGATGCCTCCCCAGCGCTCTATGACGCTCGCGACAGCTTGGTCGATGGTGGGCAGGTCTTCGAGGTCGAGTCGGACGACGTGCGCCTGCCCGCCGGAGGACTCCACGTCAGCGGCCACCTTCTCGGCGCTGTCGGGGTTGTTGCGGTAGGTGATCGCCACCCGGGCGCCTTCGCGCCCGAAGGCGCGGGCGGTCGCGGCTCCGATGCCGGTCGACGCGCCGGTGATCAGGACCACGCGGCCGTTGAGATCTGTGTTCATGATGCGATTTCCTCTCGAGTCAGGTTGCGGACGGGATCTCGGCGCGGGCTCGGGTCGCCAGGGCGTGCACCGCGTCGAGCGCCGCGGCATGGGAGGCCTCGTGCTGGTCGCGGAACTGGGCGAGGAAGGGCATGACCGTGGCGTGGGTGAGCTCGGCATGGACGAACTCCACGTCGTCCAGCCCGAGCACGGAGAAATAGGCGCGCAGGTAGGGCTCCTGGAAGTCGAACTGCTCGCGGGGTGTGCCCGGCCCATAGCCCCCGCCGCGCGCGCTCAGCACCACGGCCGACTTGCCCTTGAGCGGCAGCCAGGGCAGGGTCACGCGGTCGATCCACGCCTTGAGCGCGGCGGGCACCGTGAAGTTGTACATCGGCACGCCCAGCAGCAGGACGTCGGCCGCGAGGAGCTGTTCCACCAGCGGACGGGTGGCCGCCCAGCTCCTGGCCAGTTCGGGGGCGGTCGCGGCCACCTTGTCCATGGCCTCGATGTCGCGCACCCCGTTCACGGATGACTGGGTGGCGAGGTGGACCCGGTTCTCGTCGATGGGTGGCACCGGGTCCGCCACGAGGTCGCGGTAGGTGTAGATGCCGTCGGGATGGGTGGCCCGCCACCCGGTCACGAAGGTCCTGCCGAGCCTGCGCGAGAACGAGTCGCTGCGTCCGCTGGCGTCCAGATGCAGGAGATGCGTCACAAAATTGCCTCACATTCAAGATGGTCTGGAATCGCAATCAATATAGAGCAAGATAGTTGCAAGTCAAGAACATATGAGTTTGGTATTATGCTGGGCATGGCCAACGCTCCCGCCCCGGAAGGCTCGCCCGGCAGCTGGTTGCACCAGGACCTGCACTGGCTGTTCGCGCGGCTCAAGCAGGGTCTGGCCACAGCCGAGAGCGCGGCCGTACGTGAGCACGGCATGACCCTGTGGGGCTACACGGTCTTGATGGCCATCGTTGAAGCCCCTGCCAGCTCCCAGCTCGCTCTCGCCCAGGCCGTATCGGTCGACAAGAGCAAGCTGGTCCTTATCCTCGACGAACTGGAAAGCGCTGGCCTGGTGCGCCGCCGGCCGGACCCCGCCGACCGCAGGGCCCGCATCATCGAGGTCACCACCGAAGGCAGCCACGCCCTCAAAGCCGCCCGCGCCGACATAGAGGCGATCGAGGACCGGCTCTTGGCCGACCTCGCCCCCTCGGCGCGGAACTCTCTGCAGAGCGCGCTACAACATCTCGTCGGCGAGCCCATCGCGAGGGTCGAGGACGGACGGCCACACGAAACCGCCTGCGCCCCCGACCCAGCCTGACCGCGGCCGGAGCCCATTCTCGACGCCGCACTCCCGAAATCCGGTGAGGCACGGATATCGGTCCGGTGTACCTTGCTGGTGCGGCCGTCTGGGGTCAGGGCTGTCTGGGGTCAGGGCTGTCTGGGGTCAGGGCTGTCTGGGGTCAGGGCCGTCTGGGGTCAGGGCCGAACCAGTTTGTCGAAGAGTCTGGCCAGCTCGGTGTCCGGGTCGGCGGTGAGACCGGCGTGGACCGGCCCGGTCTGCACGATCGTGCTGCGCGGTGCCGTCAGCCAGCGGAACCTGCCGCCGAGCGACTCCTTGGCCAGCGGTCCGGCCTCCTCGCCGCAGGCCAGCTCGTAGGCACTGAGCGCCTGTCGTACACCGTCGATGTCCACCGCCGGGTCGAGGGCGCGCAGCCGGGTCGCGTCGAGATCGACCCGCGCGCAGAGGTAGGAGCGCGGCTGGCAGTAGAGCAGCACGCCCGCGTTGATCAGCTCGCCGCGCTCGACGCGCGGCATCACGCGGATCACCGCGTACTCGTAGACGTCCCTGCTCATCGGTCGCCTCCCCGCCAGAACTCGCCGACGGAGGCCGGGCCCGTGGGTTCGCCGACCGGGGTGGCGGGCGGTCTCAGCCACTCGTACGGTGCCCGCGCGCGCTGGAGCAGGTGGTCGACATAGACGTCGCGGACGGCCTGCGCCGAGTCGAAGCCGGGTTCGTCGTCGAGCCATTCGTCGGGCACCAGCGCGGTGACGGTTTCCAGGAGCTCGGGAGTGATCTTCGCGGACAGCTCGGCCGCTGCGGCCTCAAGGTGAGTCGCGAACGGCGCCAGCACATGGTCTCCCACGTCGAACGGCCGTCGCGGGTCGGCGGTCCGCCAGTTGTGGTGGAACCAGAGCGCTGCGCCATGGTCGATCAGCCAGATGTCGCGGTGCCAGACGAGCAGGTTGGGGTTGCGCCAGCTGCGGTCGACGTTGTGGATCAGGCCGTCGAACCAGACCACCCGCGAGGCGAACATCCGGTCGGGCGTCCACGTCAGCGGCTCGAACCCGAGGGAGCCGGGCAGGAAGTCGATCGCCAGGTTGAGGCCGGTGCTCGCCTTGAGCAGGTCCTGCACCTCCTCGTCGGGCTCCCGGATGGCGATCTGCGGGTCGAGGTCGATCAGCTTGATCTCGGGAGTACGAAGTCCGAGCCGCCTGGCCAGCTCGCCCGAGATGATCTCCGCCACGAGCACGCGGCGGCCCTGGCCCGCTCCCCGGAACTTCACCACGTAGGTGCCGAGATCATCCGCCTCGACCACGCCCGGCAACGATCCGCCCTCGCGCAACGGCGTCACATATCGGGTCGCCGCGATCTTATCCAGCACGACACGAGGCTATCGCCCGATCAGAGCACTTCCGCCTCCCGCCGTCACACGCGCCGGATGGTGCGGCGGATCAGGAGCGGGCCCGGATGGCGAACAGGATGATGTGGCGGATCAGGCCGCTGCCGAGGCGGATGACGATCCAGTAGCGGAGGAATGCGCGGCGGGCGTCGGGGCTGGTGGCGAGCACCCTGGTCTCGGTGACCAGGCGGATGCGCCCCGGCCCCGCGTCGTCCAGCAGAAAGCTGAACGTCCCTTTGGCGTAACCGGGCCGGTCGAAGGCGCGAAAGTCGTCCTCGTCGCCGATCGCCGGGGCGTGCTCGGCGCGGCCCAGACGCCACCACTGCCCGATCGTTCCCAGGACGATCTCCCGCATCGGGTCCACGGCCAGCAGGGTGAAGGGGGGCGCTTCCTGCTTCGGCCGGTCACCGGAGGAGCGGGAGAACAGGCGCCGGATGGCGAACAACGGCTTGGCCAGGCGGATGTCCCGCGAGTCCAGGTGGATGAGTGCCTGCCAGACGCGGTCACGGGAGGCGTTGATCACGATCGAGTGCAGTTCCGCCGCGTCCGGGCGGGGGATGAAGTCGTCTACCAGCGTCGGCATGGGGGGCTCCTCGTGCACGGGGCCTGCTCGCGGCCTCCATACGGTTGCGTATGGAGGCGACTATACGCCGCCGTATGGCAGGCTGTCGGAGCGGGACGGTGTCCGTCGGCGGGGTGCGGTCGAGCGAGGGGAGGTGTGGGGTGGCTGAGCGAGGAAAACGTGCGGTGGCGGAGCGGTTGGGGCCCGACGACTGGGCGAGGGCCGCGCTGGCGGCGCTCGCGGAGGGTGGCCTGGGCGCCGTGGCGGTGGAGCCCGTCGCGGTACGCCTCGGCGTCTCGAAGGGCAGCTTCTACTGGCACTTCGCCAACCGCCGGGCACTGGTCGAGGCGGCCCTGGCGCACTGGGAGGCCGGGACCGAGCGGGTCATCGCCCGGCTGGAGTCGCTCGACGAGCCCGTGGCGCGCATGCGGACCCTGCTGGACCTGGCCTTCGGTGACGCGGAGAACGCGGCGATCTCGTTCCGGCTGATCAGCGAGGTGGACGATCCGCTGGTCGGCGAGGTGGTGCGGCGGGTGAGCCGACGCCGCCTGGACTTCATGCAGGACGTACTGCGGGAGCTCGGCCAGCCGGAGGAGGAGGCGCGCAGGCGGGTGCTGGCGGCTTACAGCGGTTACCTCGGGCTGGCCGCCCTCGTGCGCATCGGGGCGGTCGACGAGGTGCCGGGGTCCCTGGTCGACCTGGCCATGGCCGAGCTGGGCCTGCCCCCGGCCGCCCCCTCATGACGGCCCAGCGAAGTTAGTGGGGGTCGGGCCGGCACAGCGCTCCACTTGGCCATTCGGAGACACGGCCATCTCGGCCGGCCCACGGCTGGGTCAGCCCGGCTTGACCGCCAGCGTCGCAAAATAGTGAGCGGACTGCTCCCGGCCGACCCTGTGGCTGTTCCCCGGGCGGATGCGACCAGGTGGAAGCCGCCATGGTCATGACGTTGGTGATCGGCCGACGAGATCGTCTTGGTTGTCGGCGGCCCACTGTGCGAGGTGCGCGAGGGGCCCATTGGCGAACGATTCCCCCAGCGTGGAGAGCCGGTAGACCGTGCCTGTGTGCGCTGACGCTGGGTCGGCGCTGCTGCCTCTCACGACGAGCCCGCGTGCCAGGAGACGATCTAGCGCCTGAGTCAGCACCTTGTCGCTGACTCCCGCGATCCTCGTGAGCAGGTCCTTGCGTCGCGTTGGCCCCAGGCGCAGCGCCGAGAGCACGACAGGATCCCAAGCGTGGCTGATAAGTTCGGCCGCCGCGCGCACCTGGCAGTCGGAGATGAATGTCTGGCAGGACCCCTTGAGCACGAAACCCAGTATCGCCTCGTTCTCCTACCAAATGGTAGGAGCTCCATTCGTAGCGTCCCAAGAGCACAGCTTCGAGACAGAGGAGATCGCTGTGAACATAGGAATCTTGGGGACCGGAAACCTGGCCGTGACGCTTGGCCGGGCCTGGGCTCCGGCCGGTCACTCGCTGCTGGTGACAGGGCGCAACTCCCTGCACGCCAAGGCGGCCGCCGACCAGATCGGCCCTCCGGCGAAGGCTGTCGATCCCACGGACCTCGCAACCCGGGTCGACGCGCTCGTGGTTGCGGTCCCATGGGAAGGGCTGGAGGCGGCGCTATCTCTCGTCGGCGCCCCCGAGGGGTCACTGGCCGGCAAGGCCGTAATCGACTGCACCAACCCCGTCGACTACTCAACCTGTGAGCTGAAGCCGACATCCGGCTCGGCAGCGGCGCTCGTGGCGCACACCGCTCCCGGGACGCACGTGGTGAAAGCGCTCCACCTGTTCGCGGGAGCCTCGTGGCCGTACGTGGGTCCGCAGGAGTCAGCACCGGTCGTGGCGATCTGCGGCGACGACTCGGGTGCTCTCGATCGCGCTGCGGCGCTTATCCAAGATCTTGGTGCCCGGCCCGCGGTGGTCGGTGGACTCAACTGCGCCCGGCAGTTGGAGGAGGCCGCCGGATTCGTCATGAGGGTCGTCGCGGCGGGTCACAACCCGAGGCTCGCCGTTCCCGATGTGGATCCGGCACTCCTTCGAGCAGCACAGACGACGGTCGGCTAAGCCGGCAGACCACCGGAGAGGGTCGTGACCTCGACCTCGCGGCCCTCTCGTTCACCCCTGATGCCCCCACCGCGACTCACCCGTTTCGGAGATCTCCAGCAGGCCGGGCCTTGCTTTCACAGACAGCCGGCCGCGGCAGGGGTCACATCTTCGCGATGACCTCCTCCGCGAAGCGTTCCATGGTGGCGATCTTGAGCTCCAGGGTGCCCTCGCCGTACCGCTGCTTCTCCTCAGGGGTGGCCAGCCACCACGGGGCGGCCATCGTCCCGGTGACGCCCTTGGCGGCGAAGTGCCGGTACGTGTCGGCGTCCGGCAGCACCGCCAGCGGGGCGATGATCTCGAACGGCCCGGTCCTGCCGTTCTCGTCCAGCAACCGTCGTAAGGAGTCGAGCACGGTGTCGAGCTGCTCCTCCGTGTAGATGCGGTTGCCGATCCAGCCGTCGCCCAGCTTGGCCGCCCGGCGCAGCGCCGCCTCGCTGTCGCCGCCCACCATGACCGGGATCGGCTCGGCGGGGGTGGGTGAGATGGACAGCTCGGGCAGGCCGTCGATCGTGACGGTACCGCCGGTCCAGAGGTCCCGGAGCACCGGGATCATCTCGTTGAGCCGCCGTCCACGCGTGTGGAAGTCCTGGCCGGTGGCGGCGAACTCCTCCGCGCACCACCCGACGCCCACCCCGAACGTGACGCGGTCCCGCGACAGCACCGCCGCCGTGGACACCTGCTTGGCCACGGTGAACAGGTCGCGCGCCGGGGCGATGTAGACGTTGGGGGCGAAGCGCAGCGTGGTGGTCACCGCGGACATCGCGCCGATCGTCACCCACACGTCCGGCCAGTGTGTCTCGGCGGTCCAGCGCGGCCGGCCGGACTTGGAATAGGGGTACGGCGTCGCGAAGTCGGCGTAGAAGAGGTGGTCCGACAGGGTGAGCGTGTCGAACCCACACCTTTCAGCCGTCCTGGCCAGCTCCAGGAACTGGTCGGTGTCCGCGAATGAGGCTCCCAGCCAGAATCTCACTGGAACTCCGGAATGACCTTGGTGGCGAACATCTCCAGGTTCCGCTTGACCGTGTCGAGCGGCAGCACGCCCTGCTGTCCCTGCATGTAGAGGCCGAACCACTCCAGGTCGGGCATCCGGTCGAGCATCCGCTGGATGCCGCGCTTGACGTCGTCGGGGGTGCCGAACAGCGCCATCTCGACGTCGTTCATGCGCTTGGCGTCGCCCTTCTCGGGGGAGATGGGCTTGTGCTTCTCGTCCTCCTTCTTCCGCAGCACCTCCAGGTAGCCGAACGGGCCGAAGAAGGCGGCGAAGTCCTTGGGGATGCTCCGGCCGAAGGTGTTGATCGCCTCCTCGGTCGTGTCCGCGATACCGACGATCTTGAGGATGCCGGTGTGCTCGCCCAGCTTGTAGTCACGGCCCTGCCGGGCGGACTCCTCCTGGTAGAGCTTGGCCTTGGCGGCGTGGTCGTCGGGGTTCGGGGTGAACATCCACGGCAGGATGTTCTCCTGCGCGGCCCTGATGACCGAGCGGTCGGAGATCGTGAACGGCTGCCACAGCTCGGGATGCGGGTTCTGGTACGGCCGCGGGCAGACCGAGACGGCCTGCACCTTGTCGTCGTCCGAGATCTCACCCGGGGCGCCGAACGTCTTGGTCCACTCCAAGGCGGGCCAGCCCTCGATGCCGTCGAACGGATAGGGCACCTCGTAGTCAAGTACGTCGGACTTGTAGCGGATTGTCTCCTGGGTCCACGCCATCTTCATGATCTTCAGCACCTCGCCGAAGACGTCGAAGTTCCGCGTGTCGGAGGCCGAGCCGTCGGAGCGGGCGGCCGCCGCGTGCCAGCGCTGGCCCAGTACGTTCATCCACCGGTTCTGGTAGCCCCTGGCCACGCCCAGCCGGAGCCGTCCCTTGCAGAACTGGTCGAGCAGCGCCACGTCCTCCGCCGCCCGGATGGGGTCCCAGGCCGGCAGCACCATGCCGAGCGGGGCGAGCAGGATGCGTTCGGTCCTGGCCGCGAGGTCGGTGAGGAACATCAGGGGATTGACCGAGAACTCCATGCCTTCCGAGTGGAAGTGGTGCTCGGTCATCATCAGCGCGTCGAAGCCGATCTGGTCGGCGTGGACGGCTATCTCCCGTACCTCGTGCAGCAGCTTCTGGTACGACTCCGTGTCACGTCCGATGGGCCGCTTGGCCTTGGCGTTCTCCTCGGCCGCGTATCCGGAGCCCGGAATCTGGGGATTCAGGAAGATGGAAAACTTCACCGGGAGACCTCTTTCCGCGGGGCGCTTCTCTGACCGGCAAGCTACTCTAGAAATCTTAGCCGAGCAATCGCTTGGTTGACGTCAAGGAGAGACGTATGCGGCTTGGTGTCACCATGTTCACCACGGATCTGGGCATGCCGGTCGTGGATCTGGCCAAGGCTGCCGAGGAACGCGGGTTCCACTCGCTCTACGTACCGGAGCACACCCATATCCCCATCTCGCGGCGCACACCGCACCCGATGGGGATGGACGAACTGCCCGACGAGTACAAGCGGGTGCTGGACCCGCTCGTCGCGCTGTCGTTCGCCGCCGCCGTCACCGAGCGGCTGGTCGTCGGCACCGGCATCCTGCTCGCCGCCCAGCGCGACCCCATCGTGACCGCCAAGGCGATCGCCACCCTCGACCAGCTCTCCGGCGGGCGCGTGGTGGTCGGCGTCGGCTTCGGCTGGAACGTGGAGGAGATCGAGAACCACGGCGTGCCGTACGACCAGCGGCGCGAGGTCGCGCGGGCCAACGTCCTGGCGATGCGGAAGCTGTGGCGGGACGAGGTGGCCGAGTTCGAGGGGTTCGAGCCGTCGTGGTCGTGGCCCAAGCCGATCTCCGAGCCGCCCGTCTACATCGGCGGCGCGGCGGGCCCGAAGCTGTTCGCGCACGTCGCCGAGTGGGCCGACGGCTGGATCCCGATCGGCGGCAAGGGGATCAAGGCCGCGCTGCCCGCCCTGCGCGAAGCCTGCGACAAGGCCGGGCGGCCGATGGCCAAGGTCATCCCCTTCGGGACGTTGCCGACCAGGGAGAAGCTCGACTACTACGCCGAACTGGGCATCGAGGAGTCGGTGGCCAGCCTGCCCAGCGGATCGGCCGACGAGATCCTGCCGCTGCTCGACCAGTACGCCCGGCTCATCTGAATCGCGGCGCGGAAACCCGATCCTTCAGGGGCGGGAGGAAGCGCCAGGAGGTCACCAGGCACGTCACCCCGGGGTTGCGGTCAGGGAGAGGTCGTCCACGGTCACCGTGACGGGGGTGTCGGTGGCCGTACGGGACAAGTAGGTCAGGACGCCGGCCCCACCCGGGACCTGGAGCCCGGAGGTCGCGTCCGTGACGGAGAGCAGCCAGTCCGGCTCGGGCGCGCCGATGGCCCAGACCTTGCCGCGGATTGTGGTCGGCGACGTGCCGGTGACCTGGACGCGTACCCGCATCGCGATGCCCGCGCCCGCGGTCAGCCCGGGGACCCGCAGCGGCTGTGCGAGGTCGATCTCACTGCGGCCCGCCTCGGAGCGGATCAGCTGGAACAGGACCTTGCCGGTGGGCCGCAGGCTCACGTGCGCCCGGTACCCCCCGACTGTCGGGATCCTGCGTCCCACGGCGGACACGTAGATCCCGCCGCCGGTGGGGGGCTTGTCGCAGGCGAAGGTGAAGCCGAGGTCGGTTCTGGTCTCCTTCACTCCGTCCAGGTACGCGCTGGAGCCGGCTCCGGGGGGCATCGTGATCCGGCCCTTCTTGCCGTCCACCGAGTAGCCGCTCGCCGGAACGCCGACCGACCAGTGACGCTCCCCGTCGTCCGTCGTACCGAATCCGGTGCTGACCGTGCGCCCGAACGTGTCGGACACCCGCAGCCCCCCGCCCGGGACCGCCGACACACCCGGACTCGCCGACCCGCTGGGCGAGACCTCCCGTGAGCCCGACGGTGCGGCCGATGAGGGCTCGGCGGAGGTGGGGGCGGAAGCGTCGGGATGTGAGGCGGCCGAGGAGCGCGGCTCACCGGTACCTGAAGACGCCTGAGACCCCGTCCCGCCGACCGGCCGCAACCAGGCGAGCGCCCCCACCACGACCACGACCAGCGCCGCCGCCACGGCGAGCGCGGCACGGCGGCCCCGCCCAGTGGTCCACCCCATGAGCACCGGAGCCCGCGAGGAGGGCGGGGCCGCCGGCTCCCCGGTCGGTCCCGCGGTGCCCTCACGGCCAGCCGGTCCCGTGGTGCCCCCACGACCGGTGGGTTCCGCGGTGCCCCCACGACCGGCCGCCCCGGCAAGATCCCGACCGCCGGTCGCGGCCGACGTTCCCCGATCGTCGGCCGGTTCGGCGGCGAGGCGGCTGCCCAGGCTGGTGAGCTCCACGATCGACCGGCCGCGGCCACCGGAGACCGGGTCGATCAGGTGGGACAGCAGCTCGCCCGCCGCCGGCCGGTGCGAAGGGTCCTTCTCCAAGGCGGCGGCGATCGAGTCGCGCAACGGCGGCGGGACCGCTGACAGATCCGGTTCGTGGGTGACGATGCGGTTCAGCACGTCCGCGATGCTCGCGGCGGCGAACGGGGAGGTGCCGGTGGCGGCGAAGACCATGGTGCCTGCCCAGGCGAAGACGTCCGAGGCGGGTGCGGCGGGGGCGCCGCTCAGTTGTTCGGGCGCGAGGTAGGCAGGGGTACCGATGAGTCCGCTGGTCATGGTCGTGACACCGTCCGCTCGGGCGATGCCGAAGTCGACCACCCGGGGACCGTCCGGGCCGAGCAGCACGTTGCTCGGTTTGAAGTCGCGGTGCACGACGTCGGCCGCGTGGATGGCGGCCAGGGCCGTCGTGGTGCCGACGGCCAGCCGTTCCAGCTCGCCGCCGTGCAGGGGGCCGTGCTCGTGCACCCGTTCCGCCAGCGTCGGCCCGTCCACGAACTCGCTCACCACGTACGGCCGCGGCCCGTCCGGCACGGCCGTGAGCACGCGTGCGGTGCAGAAAGGCGCCACGCTCTCCACCGCGGCCAGCTCGCGGGCCAGACGGGCGCGGGCCTCGGCGTCGGCCCTGATCAGCACCTTCACCGCCACCCGCTGCCCAACTGGATCGCGGGCCAGGTAGACGATCCCCTGGCCGCCCTCACCGAGCCGGCCCAGCAGCTCGAAATCACCCAGACGTGGAGGATCCTCAGGGGCCAGAGGGGCAAGCATGCTCCATACGGTACTGATCCGCTCGACCAAGTGTGAGACGTCTGGTGCGGGTGATGTTGAGGCGGTGTTGAGCCGCCGGAGCAAGCCGTCACATCAGGGCGTCACACCAGTTCTTCGCACCAGGGCGGCGAGTAGGTCCAGCGCGGTCGCCCTGCCGGCTTCGTCGGCGATGCCGTCGAAGATCTTGAACGCGTCCTCGGCCAGCTTGCGCGCCGCGTCGCGGTCGCCCTCAGCCCGGTTGACCCGGGCCAGCGCCAGCAGCGCGTGCGCGTCCAGCAGCCGGTCGCCGAGCCGTACGGCGATGGACCTGGCCCGCTGCGCGCAGTCCCTGGCGTCGGGCACCCGCCGCTGCGCCAGCCGTGCCGCGGCCAGCTCCAGCAGGGTATCGGCGTGCCGGTGCCGGTCGCCCAGAGCATCGAAGAAGCCCGCGGCGGCGGCGAGCCGGTCGGCTGCCTCGTCGGGGCGATCGGCCCGCCGCAGCACCGCGCCAAGCGCCTGCTGCGCCTCGGCGCCGGCCCTCCCACCGCTGAAGGCGTGCAGAGAGGAGGTCAGCTGGCGTTCTGCCTCGTCCAGACGGCCCTGTTCCAGGTACACCTGGCCGATCCTGCGCCGGATCTGCGCGGCCTCCTTGCCGCTGGACGTACCGAGGCTCGTGAACGCCCCGAGCGCCTGGGTGAGCAGATCCAGCGCCTCTGGCCACCGGCCCTCGGCCCGGCACAGGTCGCCCTGGTCGCGCAAGAGCAGGGCCTCGGCGCGAGCGTCACCCGTGCGCCGCGCCGCCGCGAGGCCGGTCTCGGTGACCGGTCGCCAGTCGTCCAGGAAGCGCCGCCGTTCCAAGAACGGGCCCAGCAGATGCGCGAGCCGCCATGCGCCCTCGTCGAGCCCGGCCCCGTACAGGTCCTCGACCAGGGCGACGAGGAACGCGCGCTCGGCGACGAGCCACTCGACCGATTCCTTGATGTCCCTGGTCACGAAGCTGCGCATGGTCGGCTCACCGGAGACCAGCGGGAACCGGGACGCCTGCGCCCGGGCGATCACCACGGCCTGGAGCCGCGCGAGCGCGTCCCGTACCGCATGCACGCCCTCCTCCTCCACCAGCCGCTCGCGGGCGTAGAGCCGGGTAAGGTCGTGCATGCGGTAGCGGACCTGGCCCGCCACGTCCACGGTGTGCGCCTCCAGAAGGCCGGCGTCCACGAGCGTGTCGGCCTGGTCGCCGAAGACCTGGGCGGCCCAGTCGCCGACGTCGGGGGCCGACAGCGCGCCCAGCAGCCGCAGCATGCGGCGCGCCGGCGTGGGCAGACCCTCGTAGCCGACCGCGTACACGCTGCGGACCGTCTGGTCGCCCGAGTGAAGGCGGTCCAGTCGCTCGCACTCGTCCTCCAGCAGGCCCGCGAGGTAGCCAGGGGTCCAGCCTGGTCTGGTGGCCAGGCGGGAGCCGGCGATGCGCAGCGCGATGGGCAGCCCGCCGCAGAACCGCATCAGCTCCCGCACCCCGCCGTCGTCCGCCCGTTCCTCGCCGATGAGCTTGACGAGCAGCTCACGGGCCTCGTCGTCGTCCAGGATGCCCAGCGGTAGCCGTACGGCGCCGGTCAGCCCGCCGAGCGCCGACCGGCTGGTGATCACGGTGGGGCATGAGGTGAGCAGCGGCCGTACCTGGGACTCGTCGGCGGCGTCGTCCAGCACGACGAGCATGCGGCGGTTGGCGGTGTACGTGCGCAGCAGCCGCTGCCGCTGGCCCTCCGATGCCGGTACCGCCTGGGCCGGGCAGCCGAGCCAGCGCAGGAAGTCCTCCAGGATCGCGCCGGGCCGGGTGGACTCGCGCAGGTCCGCGTACAGGATCCCGTCGGGGAAGCGCTCTCTGTGCCGCCAGGCGGCGCGTACGGCGAGCGCCGACTTGCCCACCCCGGCCGGGCCGTGCACGACCACCAGGCCGGAGAACACCTGGTCGAGCAGGTTGGCGCGGCCGGTGAAGTGGGCGACGTCCCGCGGCAACAGCACCGGCGGGCCCGCGGAGACGTGCAGCATGACGTCGTCGTGCAGCATGCGGTGATAGAGCAGCTGCAGCTCGGCGTCGGGCTCGATGGCGTGCCCGCTGTCGAGCTCGTCGCGCAGCGCCGTGTACGCGGCCAGCGCCTCCACGCGCCGCCCGCTGCGATAGAGCGCCAGCATGAACTGGCCGCGGAAACCCTGCCAGAGCGGGTGCTGCGCGACCAGCCTCCGCACCTCGGACAGCAGCTCGCGGTGCCGGCCCGCGTCCAGGTCGAGCTCGATCCGGCGCTCCAGGGCGAGCAGGCGAAGCTCTTCGAGCTCCTCGCGCAGCCGCCCGGTCTCGGCCCAGCGCCTCGCGTCAGGATCCACGTCCGCCAGAACCGGCCCGCGCCACAGGCCCAGCGCCTCTCGCAGCTTCCGGTAGTCACGCCCGGCCAGCCCCTCCTGTATGAGCCGGCGGAAGCGACCGACGTCGAGCTGATCGTCGTTGATGGCCAGCGTGTATGTGCCGGACACGGTGGTGATGACGTCCTTGCCGATCAGCTGCCGGAGCTGGCCGATGTAGCCGCGGATCAGCGAGTCTGACCGGTCGCCCTCCTCCAGCGGCCACAGCAGCTTTCGCAGTCGCTCGACGGTGAGCGGGCGGCGGGCGTTGAGCACGAACATCGCCAGCAGGTCACGGTGCTTCGGAGCAGTAGGGGTGCGATCCTCGGCGCCGTCGCGTACCGACAATGCCCCCATAATCCGAAATTCCATGACAAATCCCCGGGTACGGCGGACAGGACGTGGCGTCAAAGCCTCCACGATCCCACAGCTCCACCGCACCTCGCGCCCCGGATTCGTCGGGCGAACCACCGGCTTCAGCCGGTGGCAGTTGATCGGAGACTGCCGTAATCTCAGGGGCTCCCAAACAAGGTCGAGGCGATGCGGCGGGCACGGGTGTGGCAGGTGGCCGTGGCCGGTGCCGGGCTGGTCATGGGGGTGGCCGGGTTCGTGCTCTGGCTGCGGGGGGCGCAGAGCCCAGGGCTGGTGGGAGAGTGGACCGGGTCGGCCGGCACGGCGTCAGTCCGCGCGGGGACGGCCGGGACGGGGCCGGTCTTCCCGGTGGCGATGGAGCTGGCGGACGATGGCTCGGCCCTGCGATGGGGTGTGGGGCTGCGTTGTTCGGGGCGGTTGAGTCCGATCAGGGGCCGGCTCGTGTTCACGCTCGATCGGGTCAAGGGCGAAGGGTGTGTTCCGGGGACGCTGCGGGTGTTCCCGACGCCGGAGCCCGACCAGGTGGTCATCAAGATGACACGTCAGGGTGACACGGACATTACCTATTCAGGCACGCTCTCACGACATTCTTGACCGGCTGTGTCACGGTCAGGCGGCATTGCGTCGATCACCGTTGACTGTCCGGCGTCCGTTGCCTTCAGTTGGATGCAGAGTGGATGCAGAAGGTGGGTGGCGGCGAGGGGAGGCAACCCCGTGCCAACGGCACAGCCACTCAGAACGGGGGATCCGCGGCGGCTCGGCGCCTACGAGCTGTCCGGGCGTCTGGGCGAGGGCGGCCAGGGCGTGGTGTACCTCGGGACGAGGGCCGAGGACGTCTACGCGGTCAAGCTGCTGCACGGGCCCGTGGGGGACGAGAAGGTGGCGTTCCTGCGGGAGGTGGAGCTGGCCAAGCACGTGGCGCGGTTCTGCACGGCCCAGGTGATGGACGCCGGGTTCGACGACGGCCGGCCGTACATCGTGAGCGAGTACGTGGACGGGCCGTCGCTGCAGCGTGAGGTCGCGCTCACCGGGCCGCGCCGTGGATCGGCGCTCGAACGGCTCGCCGTGGGCACGGTCACCGCGCTGGCGGCGATTCACCGGGCGGGCATCGTGCACCGCGACTTCAAGCCGCAGAACGTGCTGCTCGGTCCGGACGGGCCACGGGTGATCGACTTCGGGCTGGCCAGGGCGCTGGACGCGGCGGCCACGGTGAGCGGGCGGGGAGTGGGCACGCCCGCGTACATGGCGCCGGAGCAGATCACCGCGTCGGCGCTCACGGGAGCGGCGGACGTGTTCTCGTGGGCCGCCACGATGTGCTTCGCGGCCAACGCGTCGGCGCCGTTCGGGCAGGACTCGGTGGCGCCGGTGCTGCACCGCATCCTGACCGCGCCGCCGGAGCTCGGACGGCTGGACGGGTCGTTGCGGGAGCTGGTGGTGGCGTGCCTGGACAAGGACGCCAAGAACCGGCCGACCAGCCGGGAGTTGCTGCTGGCGCTGCTGGGTGACGCCGGCTCCGCGCCGCCGGAGGTGCTGCGCTCGCCGCCGTCGCACATTCTGCGGGTGACGCCCGCCCCGTCGGTGGCGAACGGGGTGCCGGACCGGCTGCCGCCGCCCTACCCGATGGCCGAACCGGAGGCGACGGGGGCGGCCGGTGGTTACCGGTGGCCGGGCGCCTCGGCGGAAGGTGTCGCGTCGGAGGGCGTCGCGTCCTGGTCGCCGACGGTCCCGCGGCAGGGCGCCGGTGAACCGGACGCCCAGCCGAACGGTGCCGGTGAACCGGACGCCCAGCCGAACGGTGCCGGGGAACCGGACGCCCAGCCGAACGGTGCCGGGGAACCGGACGTCCGGCCGCACGGTGCCGGGGAGTCGGACGCCCGGCGGAATGGTGCCGGGGAAGCCGGTCCGCCCCACGACGGCGCCATCTCTCCCGATGACGGCGCTGTCTCTTCCGGTGGCGGTCCCGTGGGGCTGTCGGGTGAGCGGCGGAAGGGTACCCGTCAGGCGGTGGGCCGGGCGGCGCTCGCGGTCACCGCCGCGCTCCTGGTGAGTGGCGCCGTGCTGGTCAGCGTGCTGGTGCCGACGTTCAGGGACGAGAAGGAGGCCCGTCCGCAGGCAGCGGCCGTCCAGCCGTCGGTCGTGACGACCGAGCCGCCCGCGACCACGTCCCCGCCCACCCGGGCGGCGACCAAGCGGGGAGAGCAGGCGGGGGAGAGCCATGTGCCCTCCACCCAGGGACCGTCCGTCGGCGTCGCCGGGGTGCGGGTCCCGGTGGTGGCCGGGATGGGGCGGTCGGCGGCGGTCGCGGCGATCAAGCGGGCCGGGTTCGTGGTGGGGGAGGTCACGCAGGTCGACTCGCGGCGGAAGATCGGCCAGGTGCTGGGCAGCAGTCCCAGCGGAGGGGCCACGGTGGCGCGGGGGAGCACGGTCTCGCTTCAGGTGTCGGCGGGGCTGGCGGTGCCGGCGGTCGTCGGGGTGGAGCGCGAGCAGGCTGAGGCGGCGCTGGTCAATGCCGGGCTGGTGGTCGGCGGGACGAAGAGCACCTGCTCCGATCGGCCGGAGGGGCAGGTGCTGTCCAGCGAGCCAGGAGCGGGGACGCGGGTCTCGGGCGGTACGAAGGTGACGCTGGTCGTCGCCCGCAACGGAGCGACGGTGCCGTCCGTCGTCGGGCAGTCCAAGGCGGCGGCTCGGGCGGCGTTGCGGGGGGCCGGGTTCGCCGTGAGCTTCAAGACGCAGGTGGTCACGGACGACGCTCAGGTGGACGTGGCACTCTCGCAGAGCGTCGCGGCCGGGAGCTGCGCCAAGGCGGGGGCCGCCGTGGTCGTGACCGTCGGCGTCGAAGGCCAGGGCGGTCCCGATCCGACCGAGCCCACACCGACGGTCACCGTGGAGACCCCGCCGCCGGACTGACGGCCTCGGGTGTGACTACCGCGATCTCGCCCCGCAGGCGGGATCGCTCGGCCGCCCAGGCGATGAGATGGCTGTGCAGGCTCTCGCTCGGTGAGGAGAGGATCTGGGCGCGGTCGCGGGTGCGTACCGCCGTCAGGAACGCCTCCACCAGCGCCTCGTCACCGCCGCCGTGCCCACCGCCGGCGGTGCCGTCGCCCGTGGGGCGGGTGTCGACGGTATCGGTGCCGCCGGTGAGGAAGTCGGTGACGGTGAGGCGGTCGCCGTCGCCCTCGATCGAGCCGCGGGTGCCGAAGATCCGGGTCTGCCGGTGCGCGGCCGGGGTGAAGGCAGTCATGGTGAACGCGACGGTGACGCCGCCCTCGAACTCCAGGTTCACCACCTGGTGGTCGACCACGTCGTTGTCGCAGGCGTACACGCACCTGCCGTAGGGGCCGGTCCTGAGCGCTTCGAGGACGCCGCGCTCGGAGACGTCGTCGGTGACCACGTTCAGCGGCCAGGCATCCTTGCCCGCCAGCGGCAGGTAGATGCGCTTGGCCGAGTAGGGGCAGGTGTCCTCGACGGTGCAGTCGAGGCAGCGGTCGGCCGCTCCCTCGGGCCGGTGCTCCGGCCGGAAGTGCTGGAGACCGCCGAACGACGACACCTTGGTGACCTGCCTGCCCGTGAGGTGTACGAGCCAGTCGAGGTCGTGGCAGGACTTGGCGAGCAGCATGAACGTCGACTCATCGGACCTGCGCCAGTTGCCGCGTACGTACGAGTGCGCCTGATGCCACCACCCGACCGGCTCCAGGTGCTGGATGCTGACGATCTCGCCGATCCGGCCGGCGTCGAGCAGCGCCTTCAGCGCGCGGGTGTACGGCGTGTAGCGCAGTACGTGGCAGACCGCGAAGATCGCGTCGGAACGCTCGGCGGCGGCCACGATCGCCCGGCAATCCTCCTCGGAGACGGCCATCGGCTTCTCCAGCAGGATGTCGTAGCCCAGCTCGGCGAACCGCACCGCGGGCTCGACATGATCGGCGTCCTGCGTCGCGATGATCACGGCGTCCGCCTGCCGAGGGAGCGCCGCCAGCTCGCGCCAGTCCGCGTACGGCGTCGCGCCGGGGTGCCTGGCCCGGCGGCTCTCGACCGGATCGGCCACCGCGACCACCCGCGCCCCGCCGGACTCGACGGCATGGCGAGCGTAGGAGGTGCCCCGAGAACCCGCGCCGACGATGGCGAGAGTCACCATGTACGCCTCCACTTATGTAACTAGTTACCGCATGTCGGCCGATGCTAGGATCCGCGGATTCGGTCGTCAATAGGGAAGTTATGAGAGAGGGTCACGAAAGTTGACCGAGCTCCGGCCGGGAGACGCTTCGCTGTTGCGCAAGGTCAACACCCAGGCGACGCTCAGCGCCCTGCGGCGCGAGGGCGTGTCCACGCTGACCCGGCTCGGCCGGATCACCGGGCTGTCCAGGCAGACCGTCGAGACGGTGCTCGAGGAGCTGAAGGATCGGGGCTGGGTCAGGGAGGTGCCGCCCGACGAGGGGGTCATGGGACGGCCCGCCCGCCGGTTCGAGTTCCGGGCGGACGCCGGCTATGTGGTGGGCGTCGACGTGGGCGGCGAGCGGATCGTCGTCTCGGTGGCCGACCTCAACGGCGAGGTCGTCGCCTGTGAGCGGGCCGCCGTCTCCGAGGAGGCCGCCGCGCCCGAGCGGCTGGCGGCGGCCCGCCGCGCCGCGCTGGCCTGCGTCGACGGCGCGGGCGTCTCGCGGGCGCGGGTGCTGGCCGTGTCGGTGGGCACACCGGGCATCGTCGACCGCTCGGGGCGAGTGTCGCTGTCGATCACGCTGCCGGGGTGGACGGGCGTGGACCTGGCGGGAGTGGCCGGGCGGTGGTTCGGCTGCCCGGCGCTGGCCGCCAACGACGCGAACCTGGCGGCGCTCGCCGAGCACTGGCGGGGCAGCGCCCAGCACGCCTCCGACGTCGTCTACATCCTCGTCGGCCACCGGCCGGGCGCGGGCATCCTCATCGGCGGGCGCCTGCATCGGGGTCGGTCGGGCGCCGCGGGGGAGATCGGCACGCTGCGCCAGGTCGGCTGGGAGGACGCCGCGGCGGAGCTGGCCAAGGAGGGCGGCGCGGCGGAGGTGTTCGCGGCGGCGGGCGCGGGTGACGCGCTCGCGGCGCGCCGGGTGGACCGCTACGCCGAGAACCTGGCGATCGGCGCTGCGGCGCTCGTGCTGGCAGTGGATCCCGATCTGCTGGTGATCGGCGGCGGCTACTCGCGGGCGGGCGACGTGCTGCTCGGCCCGCTCCGCCGCCACCTGGCCGAGCTCTGCCTGAGCGCGCCGGAGGTGGTCGCCTCGACGTTCGGCGACGAGTCCGTCGCTCTTGGCGGGGTACGGCTGGCGCTCGATCACGTCGAACGCGAGGTGCTGGGCCTCTAGCCGGTGACCCGCCGCTGATCATCGAACGAGGCATCATGAAATAGCGGGATAACGGCCGACAAAGGAGAGAACCCTTGGCAAATGGATCGCTGGCCATGCTGAACGAGTGCCTGGACCGCGTCAGTGCCGATCAGGACGTCTCTCGCACGCTTGATCCGGCGCTGCTCGAACACGCCCGCCGCCTGTTCGCGGCCCACGATGACGGACAGCCCGACATCGCGGTTCTCTCAACGGTGGGCTGGTTCCACTGGTTCCGGTATCTCGCGCTCGACGGGAAGAGCCCCGATGAGAAGGAAATAGCGGTCAAGGCGTTCGCCCGCTGTCAGATCTATGACGACAATCCCTTGCCGCAGAGGATCGTTCCGCATGTGCTCGACGAGGCCATGGATCTGGCCACCGACCTTTTGCAACGGACAGTGACCTCCGACGATCCGCTCCTCGCCGACCAGGCCGTGGACGCGTGGCGACGCATCGAGGCCGTCATGCCCGCCGACGACCTCAACCGGGCCTCGGCACTGAACAACCTCAGGGTCGCGCTGTTGCTGCGGTTCGGGGACACGCTGGAACTGGCGGATCTGGAGGAGGCGGTCGCCGCCGGAAGGCAGGCGGTGCAGGCCGCCACCGCCGACGACCCCGACCGGGTCACGTACCTGATCTACCTCAGTGACACGCTGCAGATGTGGTCCCGGCAGGCCGGGGAACCCGCGCACGCGGAGGAAGCGATCGCCGTCAGGGAGCAGGCGGCGCAGGCCGCCGAGGATGCGGGAGAAAGCGAGTGACGGGCCGCTAAATGGCCAGGGCGGTGCGGACCAGCAGGTCGCGTACCGTCTCCTCGGGCAGGTCCATCGTCTGCACGACGCCCCACTGCAGGGCGCCGATCACGGCCCAGCCACGGATCCTGGCAGCGGCGTCGGGGTCAGGACCGGCGAGCCGGGCGAAGATCTCGTCCCTGAACGGCCTGATGGCCTCGCCCCGCGAGCCCGGCAACGCGTCGTCGGCGCCGACGATGTCCTCCATCAGCAGGCGGATCACCGTGCGGTGCCGTACCACGAAGGTCGCCAGTGCCTCGACGAATGCCTGCCTGTCGCCCGCGAAGTCGGTGTCCAGCAGGACCAGGACGTCGTCGCCGGCGGGCGCGGTGAGCTCGGCGGCCAGCCGGTCCTTGGGATGGAAGTGGTAGGCCACGGCCGTCTTGGTCAGGCCCACGGCGGCGGCGATGTCGGCCAGCGAGGTGGCCGCATAGCCATGGGTCGCGAACAGCTCCCTGGCGGCGGCCAGAATCCGGGAACGCGTGTCGTCGGGTGTGTTCATCATCTCATTTCCCCGTGATCTACAGCCTTCCGGATATTTCGTGTTTAACGTAGCTCTGTACGACCGTACAGGACGGCCGTCGAGTTGGGGGATCTGGCGATGACGCGCTTTCTTGGACGACTGGGTGGCTGGTGCGCACGGCACGGGCGGATCGTGCTGGCGTTATGGGTGATCGCGGCGGTCGGACTGATGGGCGGCAGCCTGGCGCTGGGCCGCCCGGTGAGCAGCGACGTGACGATCCCCGGCACCGACGCGCAGCGGGCACATGACCTGATGCTCACGGGCTTCGGCCCCGGCTTCGCGCCGGGCGGGACCGTGCAGCTCGTCCTCTACTCGGACAAGGGCACGCTCATCGACCAGCCTAGGAAGCGGGCCGTGGAGCAGGCCGCGGACCGCATCCGCACGATGCCGCACGTGGTGGCGGTCGACACGCCGGGCCGGAGCGGCGGCCTCGCCCCGAACCTGCGCATCGGCCTCATCACCGTACGCATGGAGGGGCACGACAACACCAAGCTCGCCGAGACCACACAGGCGCTGTCGAAGGCCGCGGACCCGGCTCGGGCCGCCGGGCTGGAGGTCGTACCCGCCGACGCCTCGACCCCGGCCGACAAGGAGATCAAGACCGGGCCCAGCGAGATCATCGGCGTGGTGTGCGCGCTGCTGGTGCTGGTGTTCGCGTTCGGGACGCTGACGGCGGCGCTGGTGCCGATCTTCACCGCGCTGGTCAGCGTCACCGCGGGACTGGGCGTGATCGGCCTGCTCGGGTACGTCGTGGACGTGCCGAAGCAGGCGGGCATCATGGCCACGATGATCGGGCTGGGCGTGGGCATCGACTACGCGCTGTTCCTGCTGTCGCGGCATCGCCGGCTGCTGGAGACCGGCGTGGGCGTGGCGGAGTCGGTCCGGCGTACCGTGGCGAGCTCGGGCGGCGCGGTCGTGTTCGCGGGCGGCACGGTGATCATCGCGCTGAGCGCGCTGATGTTCGGCGGCTTCCCGCTGCTCAGCACGCTCGGGTGGATCACCGGTGTCTCCGTGGTGAGCGCCGTGCTCACCTCCGTCACGCTGGTGCCCGCCCTGCTGGGACTGCTCGGGCATCGCGTCAATTCGCTGCGGATCCCGTTCCTCGGCAGGAAGCGGGCCGAAGGGTCCGGGTGGGCCGGTCTGGGGTCGTGGGTGGCGCGGCGGCCGTGGCGGGCGCTGCTGTCGAGCGTGCTCGTGCTGGGCGCCCTCGCCGCGCCCGCCCTGGCGCTCAAGCTCGGACCTCTCGACGCGGGGTACGGCGCGCAGGGGTCGGACTCGCGGCGCGCGTACGAGCTCATGGCCACCGGGTTCGGCCCCGGCGGCAACGGCCCGCTGATCGTCATCGCCACGCTGCCCGGTAAGGTCGCGCAGGCCACTGATCCCGTCGTGGACCGGATCTCACGGGAGATCGACGCGGTGGACGGCATCGCGCACGTGGCCCCGGCCAAGGTGAACACCTCCGGCCGCTCGGTGATGATCCAGGCCATCCCTGACTACTCGCCGAGCGACACCCGCTCCGCCCAGGTGGTGCGGGACGTCCGGGCCATCTCCGTGCCCGGCGTCGGGCTGCACGTGGGTGGGAAGGTGGCCGCCATGGTGGACGCGGGCGACCTCATGGCCGAGCGGACGCCGCTGGTCATCGGTGTGGTCGTGCTGTTCAGCGCGCTGTTGCTGCTGCTGGCCTTCCGCGCGCCGGTGGTCGCGATCAAGGCGGCGCTGATGAACCTGGTCTCCCTGGGGGCCGCCTTCGGCGCGCTGGCGCTGGTCTTCTCCTTCGGCCTGGGGAGCGGGCTGGTCGGCATGGACGCGCCGTCCAACGCTTCGTACCTCCAGACGATCTTCTTCAGTGTGCCGATCGAGAGCTATGTGCCGTTGATGCTGTTCGCGGTGCTGTTCGGGCTCTCGATGGACTATGAGGTCTTTCTGTTGACGTCTGTACGGCAGGCGTACCTCAAGCATGGTGACAACAGTCGCGCGGTCGCCGAGGGGCTGGGTGCGACGGGACGGGTGATCACGTCGGCGGCGCTCATCATGGTGGCGGTGTTCGTCGCGTTCATCGCCTATCCGGATCCGATGGTCAAGACGTTCGGCGTGGGGCTGGCGGTGGCCGTCGCGGTGGACGCCACGATCATCCGGGGTTTCCTCGTCCCGGCCACCATGGTGCTGCTCGGGCGGCTGAACTGGTGGTGTCCGCGGTGGCTGGACCGTCTTCTGCCGAACCTGTCGGTCGAGGGGCATGAGGAAGAGGCTGCCGCCGAGGCGCCGACCAAGGATCTCGTCACCGCTGGTTAACGGATCCACAGGCAGAAGGGGTGGCCGGCTGGGTCGAGGTAGACGCGGACGTCCTCCTGTGGCTGGTAGTCGGCCAAGGTCGCGCCTGCCGCCAACGCGTGGGCGCCGGCCTCGTCGAGGTCGTCCACCTCGAGGTCGAGGTGCATCATCATCTGCTGGTCGCCGGGGCCGGCCGGCCAGACGGGTGGCACGTGCGCCTCGTCGGTGCTGAACGACAGCCCGGCGCCGCCGCCATGCGGGGGGCGAAGGGTCACCCAGCCGGGTTCCTCCTCTCCGATGCGCCAGCCGAGGAGGCGCTGGTAGAAGAGCGCCAGGGCCTTGGCGTCCCTGGACTCCAGGACGGTGGCCGAGAGCGTGAAGTGCGGCGTCACGGGACCATGTACTGGTCGTGGCGCAGGTACAGGTCCGTCCACTCCTCGTCGGTGAGCTGCTTGCCGGTGCTGACGATGTCGGCCAGCTCCTCGAAGTACGCCTCGCGCGGCGCCCCCGGCGTGAACAGGATCAGCATCGAGACGGGCGCGCCGGACTCGTTGCGGAAGCCGTGCACGCCGCCCTCCGGCACATGCAGGAAGTCGCCGGTGTTGCCCTCCGCCCATTCCTTGCCGTTGTAGAGCTTGACGGTGCCGGACAGGACGTAGAACGACTCGGTGATCGTCCGGTGGAAGTGCGGACTGGCGCCACCGGGGCGCGGGCCCATCTCCCAGCGGTACAGGCCGAAGGCGCCGTTGGTCGTCGCGCCGGTGCCCAGGTAGTGGACGTCGGTGCCCCGGGGGTCGGCACCGGGGGCGTACATGCGGAGGTCCGGTGGCGTGTCGGCCGAGCGCAGGACTCCGCTCGCCTCACCGGTGTCGGCCAGGTATCGCGCGTCAGGGTATGACATGTCGTGACTCCTCGCTGTTCCTTATGGAATGCGAGGTTAGAAGACGACCACCGTTCTGGCCACCGCGCCCCGCCGTACCTGCTCGACGGCCTCGTTGATCTGCTCCAACGCCACCCGCTCGGTGATCAGCCCGTTGAGGTCGAGCCGGCCGCGCAGGAACTGACCGGCCAGCATCGGCAGGTCCCGGTGCGGGGCGGCGTCGCCGCCCTGGGTGCCCATCAGGCGGCGCGAGGAGAACAGCAGAGCCGGGTCGATCTCGACGGGCTGACCGGCGGGCGGGCTGCCGACCATGACCGTGGTGCCGCCCGGCGCGGTCGCCGCGAACGCGCTCGCCAGCACGCCGGGGACTCCGGTGACGTCGAAGGCGTAGTCGACGCCACCTCTGACCAGCTCGCCGACCTGGGCCGGGAGGTCGCCGGGCACCAGGGTGTGGGTGGCGCCGAACCGCTCGGCCAGCTTGAGCTTCTGGTCGGCCACGTCGGCGGCGACGATCGTGGTCGCGCCGGCCAGCACCGCGCCCTGGATGACGTTGAGCCCGACGCCGCCGCAGCCCACCACGAGGACGCTGGAGCCGGGCGCGACCTGGGCGACGTTCATGACGGCGCCGACGCCCGTGACCACGCCGCAGGCCAGCAGGCACATGGCGTCGAAGGGCGCGTCCTTGGGGATCTTCACGCAGGTGGCTTCGCGGACCACGGCGTACTCGGCGAACGAGCCGATGCCGATGAACCGCCGGGTCTCCTGGCCGTCGAGGGTGATCCGCGGCTCGCCACCCATGATCGCGGTCATCCTGGCCGGGCCGGAGCACAGGGGGAAGCGGCCGGCGCCGCAGTTGCGGCACTTGCCGCAGGGCCCGCTCATGGAGATGATCACGTGGTCGCCCGGCTTGACGGCCGTTACGCCGGTGCCGACGCTCTCGACGACGCCGGCGCTCTCGTGACCGAGGACGAACGGCAGCTTGTGGACGACCGGGCTCTTGCCGTCGATGGCCTTGAGGTCGGAGCCGCAGACGCCGGACGCCTTGATCTGTACGCGTACCTCTCCGGGGCCGGGGTCGGCGATCTCCACCTCGTGGATCTCCATGGGCTGGTGGAAATCGGTCAGTACGGCCGCGCGCATCAGCATGTGCCTCACGCTAGCCGGGCGGTTGATTGTGAGCAAGCGATTGCTCGGCACCGTTGACACCCCTCGCGGGCAAATTTACGCTGACCAAAAACCAAGCGAGCGCTAGGCCAAAGCGGCTGCGCGCCTTGCCGTACAAAGGTGAGAACGATGGTGCGACGACATCAACGGCGGGCCGCGGCGGTGATGCTGGCGGTAACGCTGCTGGCAGGGTGCGCGGCCCAGCAGAAGAGCGCCGGCGGTGGCACGGCGGGCGTGACCGACACGAGCGTGAAGGTCGGCGGGGTGCTCACCAAGACCAGCGCCAGCGGTTACTCCACCAAGGACGCCGAGATCGGGGCGAAGGCCAGGTTCGAACGGGCCAACGCCGAAGGCGGCGTCAACGGGCGGAAGATCGAGTTCGTCGGCGCGGAGGACGACGGGCAGGACGCGGCCAAGGGCGACGCCGCGGCCAAGAAGCTCGTGCAGAAGGACCAGGTGTTCGCGCTGGTGCCGGTGCACGCGCCCAACTTCGGCGGGGCCGCCTTCCTGGAGCAGCAGGGCGTGCCGTGGTTCGGCTGGGCGACCGGGCCGCAGTGGTGCGGCACGAAGACCGGGTTCGGCTACAGCGGCTGCCTGGCGCCCAAGAAGGGCGCGGGCTCGCAGACCTGGTGGGGCAGCCAGATGGCCGACCTGCTCGGCGGTGCGAGCGGCAAGACCGTGTACGTGCAGACCACCGACTCCAGCGGCAGCAAGTACGGCGGCACCACGATCTCGCAGTCGTTCCAGGCGGCGGGGTTCAAGCTGGTCGGGCTCAACTCCGGGCTGCCCGCCGCGGCGCCGCCGCCCGACTGGCTGCCGTACGTCGACAAGATCATGACGTCCAACGGCGGCAAGGCGCCCGACGTCCTGGTGTCGATCATCGCGGGCACCAAGTTCAACGTGGGCCTCTACTCGGCGCTGAAACGGGCCGGCTACAAGGGCGTGCTGACCGACGCCACCAGCTACGACCCGGCCATCCTGAAGGACCCGGCCAGCGCGCAGGCGCTGGAGGGCGTGGTGGCCGCGCCGATGTTCGAGCCGTTCGAGTCGACCGCGCCGGAGATCGCCGCGTTCAAGGCCGACGTCGAGAAGGTGTCGCCCGGCGCCACGCTGACCCAGCACATGGCCATCGGCTACTGGGCGGCCGACATCTTCCTCGACATGCTGAAGAAGACCGGCAAGGACCTGACCAGGGAGAAGTTCTTGGCCATCGGCAACGGCTCGTACACCTACGAGAACGCCGGCTTCGGCCGGGTCCAGTACCCGAAGGACCACAACGAGCCCAACGGCTGTGGCGCCCTGGTCAAGCTGGAGGGCGGCGCCTTCCAGGTGGCCAAGAGCATGAAGTGCTTCGACAACGTGCCGCTCAAATGATCCTTGGCTACCTGCTCAGCGGCCTGGTCACCGGGGCGATCTTCGCCGTCATGGGGTCCGGCCTGACGCTGTCGTACGCGGCGACCGGGGTGTTCAACTTCGCCCACGGCGCCGTCGGATTCCTGACCGCGCTGGTGTTCTACCAGCTCAACCTGGCCGCGGGGCTGCCCGCCTGGCTCGCCGGACTGCTGGCCGCCGGGGTGTTCGCGCCTGCGCTGGGCTACCTGCTGCACCTGGCCATGTTCAGGGGGCTGGCCCAGGCGGGGGAGACCGCGCAGATCGTCGGCACGATCGGCCTGACGATCGCGTTGCCCGCGCTCGGCCTGCTCGTCGTGGACCTGCTCGGGCTGCCGAGCGTCGACGGCACGACGCTGCCGCGCGGACTCGGGCCGCATCCGGCGCTCGGCTTCGAGGTGCTCGGCGCGCGACTCGACACCGACCAGCTCATCACGTTCTGCTTCTCGGCGGTGGCGGCTCTCGGGCTGTGGGCGTTCATGCGGCACACGCCGTACGGGCTGCGCATGCGCGCCTCCGTCGACCGGCGGCGGCTGGCCACGCTGCGCGGCATCGACGTGGACGGCACCTCGGCCCTGGCCTGGATGCTCGGGTCGGGGCTGGCGGGACTCGCCGGGGTGCTGGCCGTACCGGTGCTCGGGCTGGACGCCACCGCCTACACCGTGCTGCTGTTCGCCTCGGCGACGGCCGCGGTGTTCGGGCGGCTGCGGTCCATCCCGTGGACGTTCGCCGCCGGGCTGGCGCTCGGCGTGGTGCAGAACCTGGTCGCCGGATACACCGACTTCCTCCAGGAGATCACCGGGCTGCGGACGGCGGTGCCGGTCATCCTGCTGTTCGCCGGGCTGGTGCTGCTGAACAGGTCGCGCGAACGGGTGGCCGGGAGCGCGGCCGAGGACGCGCCGCCGCCCGACCACCTGGCGGGCGTGCCGCTGTGGCGACGGCGGCTGCCGTGGGTGGCCGGCCTGGTGGCGCTGCTCGGCTTCACCTTCGCCGGTTCCGAGTACTACGTGGGCCTGGCCGCCCAGGGCCTCGTGCTGGCGCTGATCTTCTGCTCGTTCGTGGTGGTGACCGGGATCGGCGGCATGGTGAACCTGGCCCAGGCCGCCTTCGCCTCCATGGCGGCACTGACCTGCGGGTGGGCGTTCTCGGCCGGGTGGCCGCTGTTCGCGGCGATCGTGGTCGGGGTACTGGCGGCCGGCGCGGTGGGCATGCTGGTGGCGCTGCCCGCGCTCCGGCTCGGCGGGCGGGTCCTCACGCTGGCCACGCTGGCGCTGGCCCTGCTGGCCGACCAGGTGCTGTTCCAGGTGGACGCCTTCAGCAACGGGACGATCGGCTGGGCACTGCCGGCGCTCGGCTTCGGGTTCGCCGACACCTCGGATCCACGCGTGCGGGTGGTGCTGCTGCTCGCGCTGATCGGGCTGGTCGGGCTGCTGGTGCGCAACCTCGAACGATCGGCGTCCGGGCGGGCGATCCTGGCGGTCCGCTCGGCTCCGGCCGCGGCGACCACCTCGGGGCTGTCGGGGCCGCGGGCCAAGATCGTGCTGTTCGCGCTGGCCTCGGCCATCGCGGGGCTGGGCGGCGTGCTGTTCGCCGTGTCCAAGGGGTCTATCACCGCCACCGACCTGCCGGCCTTCTCCGGGTTCGTCTGGCTGGCCGTGGTGGTGCTGCAGGGGGTACGGCGGATCGGCGGGGCCGTGCTGGGCGGGCTGGTGGCCGTGGCGGTGCCCGAGCTGCTGGCCACGTGGGGGGTGTCGGCGCAGGTGGGGGCCATTCTGTTCGGGGCCGGGGGGATGATCCTGGCCAAGCATCCGGACGGGGTGCTGGCCCAGCTCGCCGAGTCCCGTCACCGGCGGCGTCAGGCGCGGGCCACATCCGCCACCGCACTACCCGTGTCCGTCTCTCCGCGCGTGTCTGCCGCGCCGGTCTCTCCACGTGCGTCCGCCGCGACCGTCGCCCCGAGCGCGTCCGCCGTGTCCGCCGCGTCCGGCGCCCCGAACGCGTCCGCCGCGCCCGTCCCGGAGGCGCTGTTCCGGCTCGACGGGGTGGTGGCGGGGTACGCCGACTGCACGGTCCTGCGGGGCGTGGATCTCGACGTGCGGCCCGGTGAGGTGGTGGCGCTGCTGGGCGCCAACGGCGCGGGCAAGTCGACCACCTGCGCCGTGGCGGCCGGCGATCGGCCGGTGTCCGCCGGACGGGTGCTGCTCGACGGCGTCGACGTCACCGCCTGGCCGGCCCACCGCCGGGCCCGGGCGGGCGTGCTGCTGGCTCCCGAGGGACGAGGGGTGTTCCCCGGACTCACCGTGGAGGAGAACCTGCGTACCTGGCTGGCCGAGCCCGACGCCGTCTACGAGCGGATGCCCCAGCTCGCGGCCCGTCGTACGGTGCTCGCCGGCGCGCTGTCCGGCGGCGAGCAGCAGTTGCTCACCCTCGCCCCCGCGCTGGCTCGGCCGCCCAGGGTGCTGATCGCCGACGAGCCGTCACTGGGCCTGGCGCCGCTGGTCGTACGGCAGGTGTTCGAGGTGTTCGCCGAGCTGCGTGAGCGCGGGGTGGCGCTGCTGCTGGTCGAGGAGAAGGCCACCGAGGCGCTGGCGATCGCCGACCGGGTCGCTTTCATGCGGCTCGGCCACGTCTTGTGGGCCGGGCCGCGCGCCGAGGTGGACGGCGACCGCCTGACCGCCGCCTACCTGGGGGTGACGTGATGTCCGTTTACCTGGGAGTGGCGTGATGTCCGCTTACTTGGGGGTGACGTGATGTCCGTCGCGCGGGAAGCCGAGCGCACCGACGTGATGCTGGCCGTGCGGGACGTGTCGGTGGCGTTCGGCGGGGTCACGGCGCTGGACGCGGTGACGTTCGAGGTGCCCGAGGGGCAGGTCTGCGGGGTGATCGGGCCGAACGGGGCGGGCAAGACGACGCTGTTCGACGTGGTGTCGGGGCTGCGCCGGCCGAGCGGCGGCCGGGTGCGCGTGGCGGGCGATGACGTCACCGCGGTGCCGCCGGTCAGGAGGGCTCGCGCGGGCGTTCGCCGTACCTTCCAGCGGACGCAGGTCTTCGGGCGGCTCACCGTGGCCGACAACGTGCTGGCGGCGCTCGACTGGCACGGCGGCGGGGGCGGCCTGATGGCCGACCTGACCGGCCTGCCCGCGCGGCGGCGGCTCGAACGCGAGCGGCGGGCGCGCGTGGCCGAGGTGCTGGAGCTGTGCGGGCTGGCCGCGCTGCGCGACGCCTACGCCGCCGCGCTGCCCGTCGGCCAGCGCAGGCTGGTCGAGCTGGCCCGCGCCATCGCCGACCGGCCGCGCCTGCTGCTGCTCGACGAGCCCACCTCGGGACTGGACGCGGACCAGACGGTACGGCTGCGCGCGGTCGTCGCCGCCCTGGACACCACGGTGCTGCTGGTCGAGCACGACATGGGCTTCGTCATGGACACCTGTGACCGGCTCGTCGTCCTGGACCTCGGCCGGGTCATCGCCACCGGCACCCCGGAGCAAGTACGCGACGACCCCGTGGTGCGGGCCGCCTACCTGGGCTGAAGGCATAACGCCGGTGCGGCGTCACCCGCACCGGCCGCCCTCTACTCGTCGTCCTGCTCGGCCTGCCGGTTGAGCTCCTCGGCGACGAACGTGCCCCGACCATGGACGACCACCAGCAGGCCGCGCTCCGCCAGTTCCTTCACAGCGCGACGGACCGTAACCCGCGCGACGCGGTACTGAGCCTCCGCCATCTCCCGCTCATTCGGCAGTTTGGCGCCTGGAGCGAGATGGCCAGACGTGATGTCGGCCTCGATGTCATCGGCGACCTGCTGCCAGACGAGTTTCGGCCCGTGGTGACGGATTCGGTCGCTTCGGTCTTCCAACGCCATGATCAGACGTTATTGGAGCTGTGACCTGCCCGAACGAATGACTACCTCCCAAGAGGTCTTAAGAGGTCCTATAGTGAGGGCAAGGTCATGCCGTCATCGGCTTGACATGAGTCGGGCCCGACCATCGGCGCGCGAACGCCGGGACGGGCCCTAGACGGACGCTGGAGGTCCGACTTATGGCACAGCCTACGGCCATACCCGCCCCACCGTACGTCGTCGCCTACGAGGTCGAAACCGTCGCGCTCAACCTTGCCGTCATCCACGACGTCTGGGCGCTGAGCGGGCGTCGGCTGTCATACGCCGACCCGGCGGCGAGTGACTGGGTTATGGGCGTGCTGTGGGCTCGGCAGAAGTGCGATCGGCGCGGGAAGGTCAACTACGAGGAGATGCACACGCTCCGGCAGCGGGAGTGCATGCTGTACCGGCTCTGCCAGGTGTGCGAGGGTCCTGCGATAAATCCGGGCACCGGGCGTCTGTCCTGGGTGTTCCACGAGGAGGTACCCGCCGCGTCCGGTCGGCTCAGCAAGCCGCCGACGTGCCTGCGGTGCATCCCGAAGGCGCGGATCACGTGCCCGTATCTCCAGTGCGAAGCCCACGTCTACACCTCGCCCGACTATGAACCGTGGGGCGTGAAGGGAACCGTCTTCTCCGCCTCCGGCTGGCCGACTCTCCAGGACGTTCCACTGACCGATCTCTGCACGCTGGAATTCACGCTTGCCAGGGCTCTGATCGTGCACGTATCGAACCTGCTGCCCGAGCGGGTCCCATAGACCGCCCGGCCCTTGCTCGACGGCAAGAGCCGGGTCTTCATGCCCCCTGCGAGCCCGCCCTACGTCACTGCGACGGTCTCGCCGGGGTTGCGGGGTCTCCGTCCGGATCTGGAGGGACGGTGGCGGAGACCCCTTTCTCACAACCCCTCTTTGGAGCTTCGAATGGACCTGCAGAGCTGTCCGCCTTCGGCCTATTCGTCGGCGTCGGCGCCGTGATCATCGTGTGCGGCCTGCTCGGCTGGGACTGGCTGAGCTGGGTGTGGGGGCGGGCCACCAGACGCTGATCACGCGCGTGCTTTTCGCCCAGGGCGAGACCCCCAAGGCAATCGCGGTCGGCCGGGTCTCTCCGCCAAGGTCAAGGCTCCAGCGTGATTCCCTCCCGGCGGAGGTCTTCGATGATCCCGTCCACCAGTCGGGTGCTGACCGTGTGGTCCAGCCGCCCGTTCTCGCGCAGCTCCCGTACGGCCGGCACCGGGTCAGGGTCGGCGAACAGGCGCTCGTCCGCGTAGTCGACCGGCCGGCCGGTGGGGTCGATCGTCCACCAGGAGGCTTCCAGCGCGATGCCGTTGGGGTCGCTGAAGTAGATCGACCGCAGGAAGCCGTGGTCGATCACGTCGGTGACCTCGCAGGCGTGCGCCTTGAGCCGGTCACGCAGCCTGACCAGGGCGTCCTCATCGGGCAGGTGCAGCGACAGGTGGTCGAACTGGGCGGCCTTGGCGTAGGGGACGCCGGCGGGCTTGGCGAAGCTGTCGAGCTCCTGCCCGGTGTATTCGAAGAAGGCGACGGTGTTACCCGGCGCCACCTCGAAGAAGTAGTGCTTGAAGGCGGGGATCGCCAGCGTGGTGACGAGGCGGGCGTCGAGCACGCCGTGCCAGAAGCGCACAGTGGCGTCCATGTCCGCAGTGACCAGGGCGAGGTGGTGCACACCACGCCAATGCACCGTTTCGGGGTTTTCAGCCATACGTTGACCGTACGCCTTTCAACTACCGCTGGCTATGAGGCCTCGTGTCAGTAAGCCGGGGCTGATTTGAGTGCCGCCAGCAGATGCGCGTGCACCCTGGCGACGGCGGCTCTGGCCAGCCCGCCCGAGCGGACCGCGAGGTAGCCGGTGTTGATCGGCGCCAACTCCGGCTCCGCGAGCGTGACCAGCCGGCCCGCCGCCAGGTCGGCCCGGCACAGGTACGCGGGCAGGACGGAGACGCCCATCCCGGCCCGCACCGCGTTCAGTACGCCCCGCAGGTCTGGGATCACCACCTGCGCGGCCATCGACGGCCGCTTGCCGAAGACCGTCCGCCAGTAGCGGCGCACGATGGGCAGGTCCTCGGCGTAGGCGATCAGCGGCCTGGTCCCGCAATCCTCCTGCGCGGCCAGTTCGGGACTGGCCACCAGCAGGAACTCCTCGTCGTACGCGGGCTCCGCCTGGACGCCCCGGACGCGCGGCCGGATCGTGGACACCACCAGATCGAGCCGCCCGGCCGCCAGATCGGCGAGCAGGCCGTCGGACAGCCCGAACGTGGTGCGCAGCCGCAACCCGTCGCGCACCAGCGGCGCGAGTAGCGGGATCACCACCTCCGAGAGGAACTCGGCAGGGCCTCCCAGATGGACCGCCCCGCTGGACGGCAGCTCGCTGTCCACGACCGCGTCCAGCGCGTCCAGCGAGGCGGCCACCCGGCGGGCCAGCTCGTCGGCGGCGGCCGTGGGCGCGACGCCGCGCGGCAGCCGGTCGAACAGCGGCCGGTCCAGCGCCGTCTCCAGCGCCTTGATCTGCGCGGTCACCGCAGGCTGCGACAGCCCGAGGGTCTGCGCGGCGGCCGTGATGGAGCCGGTCCTGTGGACCGTGAGGAAGGTTCTGAGCAGGTCGAGCGAGAGGGACATATCAGCATTCTGATGGATGGGAGAGGGTAAGGCTATCTGCGGCTGATGGCGCTTCGAGGAGCGGGTGGTCGTGGACGGCCGCCTGGCCGCCGGGCAGAACCCGGCCAGCGCGGCTCCGCCGGCCGAACGGGTCGTGGAGCTGCTGAGCCGACCGGTTGGCGGGCAGAGGAGGGGGAAACGCCGCCGCTTGGCGGTTGTCCCCCTGTCGCCGCCCTTCCATCATCGAGACGTACGGTGAGATCTCGTGGAGGGAAGCTACATGGCACTTCATCCCAATCTCGACCCGGAGCTGAGGGCGGCGCTCGACCAGTTGGTCATGCCGTCGACGGATCTCAGCGACCCGGCGCTCGATCTCAGCGGGCACCGGGCGCAGATCAACGCCATGCTCGCGGCCGCCCCCAGACCGGACACCGAGGTCGTCATCGAGGACCGGTACGTGCCGGGGCCCGAAGGCGCGCCCGACATACGGCTGCGGATCTACCGGAAGCCGGGGACGGACACCGGCCGGCCCGGCCTGTACTGGATCCACGGCGGCGGCATGATCGTCGGCACGCCGGACATGGACGACCTCATGATGATCGGGTTCGCCGAGCAGCTCGGCGTCGTGATCGTCTCCGTGGACTACCGGCTCGCGCCCGACCACCCGCACCCGGCGCCGGTCGAGGACTGCTACGCCGGACTGGTGTGGACCGCCAAGAACACCGGCGACCTCGGCATCGACCCGGCCCGGCTGGCTGTGGGCGGGGCGAGCGCGGGTGGCGGGCTCGCCGGGGCCACCGTGTTGCTGGCCCGCGACCGGGGCGGCCCTGACATCTCGTTCCAGCTGCTGGTCTGCCCGATGCTCGACGACCGCAACATCACGCCGTCCAGCCACGAGTTCGCGGAGGCGGTGGTCTGGAACCGGGCCGCGAACCTGTTCGGATGGAAGGCCCTGCTCGGTGACAAGGCGGGGACCGAGGATGTCTCTCCCTATGCCGCGCCGGCACGGGCCACGGACCTGTCGGGGCTGCCGCCGACGTTCGTGGACGTGGGCGAGCTGGAGGTGTTCAGGGACGAGTGCATCGACTATGTGCAGCGGTTGGTCCAGGCCGGGGTTTCGACGGAGTTCCACCTCTACCCGGGTGCCTTCCATGGGTCTGACGGGCTGATCCCGGACACGGAGTTGAGCAGGCGGGCGCGGGCGGCTCGGCTGGCGGCGCTCCAGCGGGCGTACCGGCAGGACGGCTCGCAGGGTGGCTGATCGCGGCGTGGCGTTCCGTTAGGACGGCTCGCGGCGCGGCTGAGCGCTGGGCGGTTACGGAGTCGAGGTCGGGCGTCGGTGGAGTTTCAGGTCGGGGGGCAGGCCGTGGCGGGCACGGTAGTCCGCCGCGCCGATCTGGTGCTTGGCCACGGCGTGCGCGGCCAGGCCGCGGGTCCACGTACCGCACTCCAGGCACACGAGCTGGCCGTCTCGTTCGGGTTGCCGGCCGTACGGCACCGCGGCCAGCTCGGCCGCCGACAGCGGTGGATGGGGGCGCGGCGTCCGGGGCACGAAGCCGACCGGCCGCGCCCCCCTCGGTGGGGTGAAGCCGTGCCGGTGGCGCAGCTCACGGGTCTTGCGCTGGGTGACGCCCAGCAGTTCGGCCAGGTCGGTGCCGTTCCAGTCGGCGGTGGCGGTGAGCAGGTCGGTGAGCGAGGCGTACCCGAGCTCACGGGCCCGTGTCTCATGCGGGTCGATTCCGTGCCGTGCCAGGTAGTCGGCCATCTTGACGCCGTGCATCACCGACACGTGCTGGACCAGGGTCTTGAACCAGCGCCCGCACTCCAGGCACAGCAGGTGACCGTTGCGGGTGGGCTGCGTGCCGTGCGGCACGGCCGCGAGCTCGTCGGCCGGGATCGCCGGGAGCAGCGCCGGATTTTTCACGACATAGTCCTTGGCCCAGCGGCCGGGCGCCTCGAATCCCAGCCGCCGTCGCAGCTTGTAGACCCGGCCCTTCGAGATGCCCAGCATGGAGGCGATCTCCTGGTTGGTCAGCTCCGGGTGGCGGGTGAAGAGCCGCTCGATGCTGACGTACCCCGCTGCCCGGCACCGCTCGGCGATCTCGGCCGCGAGCTTGGCCTTGCGCGCCGCGGTCCCCAGATGGCCGTACTTGACCACGGTTCCGCCGGTGCGCCGCGCGGCCCGTACGCCCGCGCGGCTCAAAGAGTCCCGCCCGGCCGCCTTCGACAGCTCGGCCAGCTCTTCCCGGGAGCGTTTGGGGCGCAGCTGGGCCCGGAACTCCGGGTCGGTGTCCCACTTGGCGCGCTGCGCCTGCCTGCGGACCGCCTTGACCGGGGTGGAGTGCAGGCCGAAGCCGCGCGGCAGCTCATGGACGCGCCGGTAGTCATCGGCTGACATGTCGTGTTTCGCCACGACATGCTGGCCGAGCTGCTTGAACCACAGGCCGCATTCCAGGCAGAGGAGCTTGCCTTCGGACTCCGGTTGCACGCCCGGTGGGACGTCGGTGGGCTTGCCGGGCGGGATCCAGTGTCCTGGCCGGCCGTTCTGGTTCTCGGTCACCCGGTCCCACTCCTGAAGATCATCCTGTTTCGCCGTTGGCGCGCAGCCGTACAAGAGCCAGGGCCAGGTGGGCGCGGAGGCGCCCGGCGGAGTCGGCGAGGGAGAAGCCCAGGGCCGACTCCGCCCGTGCGATCCGTACGGCCATCGAGCTGTGGTGCAGGTGCAGGACGGTGGCGGCCCGGCGTACCGAGCCCTCGGCGCAGAGCGCCCGCACGGCCGTGCGGCCCTCGTCGCCGAGCCGCTCCATCGACCGCACGTCGGCCAGCTCGGCGATCGCCGCGTCCGGCACGTCGGCGTAGAGGGCCAGCGCGCCCAGCTCGGTCCAGCGCACCACGCGGTCCTGCGGACCGGTGAAGCGCAGCGCTGTACGCGCGCCCGCCCATGACTCGGCCACCCGCGAACCGGGCAGCTCGGGACCGATGCCGACCCGGGCCGAGTCGGGCAGGCGTGGCAGCGCGGAGGCCACCAGCACCGCCTCCGTGTCGCCGATCCGGGCCGCGCGTACGTGGTGCCCCATCGTGCGCAGGCCGGGCACCAGGGCGAAGCCCTCGTCCGCGGGGACCGCGATGGCCAGCGCCTGCAGCGGCGTCGCGGGATCGAACCCCAGCAGCCGCAGCGCCCGCGCCCGCTCGGCCTCGCCGGTCTCCGCCGACAGCGCCAGCTCCACCAGCGCCGGGTCCCTGCCCTCCCGGGCCAGCGCGACGGCGCGTTCCAGCGTGACCTCCGCCGCGGCCGCGAACCGTTCGAGGACGATCTCGTCCAGCCCGTGCGGGGTGCCCTCGCGCTCCATCCAGACCGTGCCGAGACCGGCGGCCAGTTCCCTGACCGTGCCGGGCTGGTCAATGTGGTCGATGTGGTCGACCTGACCGCCGGGGTGCCTGCGGGTGGCCCTGCCGGTGGCGGCGTCGAGCAGGCCCACGGGGCACTGGGTCAGGTGGGCGGTCGCCGAGAGCAGCACCGGGACGCTCACGTGGTCGCGTACCAGCGAGTCGAAATAGGCGATGACGCGCACGGCGCTCTCCGCGTCGGTGTCCAGAGTCGACAGGCGGAGCAGCAGTCCTTGCACCGCTTCAGCGTATGTCCGAACACCGCTATCTGGCGACGCGACCAAGCGTGCGCTAGGTTGGTCTTCGTGGATCTCGACTTCTCCGCGGCCGAGCAGGAATTCCGTGCCGAGGTTCGCGACTGGCTGGCCCGGCACGTACCCGATGGGCTGCCGTCGATGGACACTCCCGAGGGTTTCGAGGCGCATCGCGCGTGGGAGGCGCTGCTCGCCTCCGCCCGGCTGTCCGCCGTCTCCTGGCCGGAGGAGTACGGCGGGCGGAACGCCTCTCTCATCGAGTGGCTGATCTTCGAGGAGGAGTACTGGGCCGCGGGCGCCCCCGGCCGGGTCACCCAGAACGGGATCTTCCTGCTGGCCCCGACCCTGATGGCGTACGGCACGGAGGAACAGCGACGGCGCTGGCTCCCTGGGATGGCCAGGGCCGACGAGGTCTGGGCGCAGGCGTGGTCCGAGCCGGAGGCGGGCAGCGACCTGGCCGCGCTGAAATCCCGGGCGACTCGGGTGGAGGGTGGTTGGCGGCTGTACGGGCAGAAGACGTGGAGCTCCCGCGCCGCCTACGCCTCGCATGGGTTCGGCCTCTTTCGTACCTCGGAGGAGGGTCGGCATCGGGGGCTGACGTACTTCCTGTTCCCGCTCGATGCCGAAGAGGTGACGGTCCGGCCGATCGCGCAGCTCGACGGGCTGCCGGGGTTCGCCGAGCTGTTCTTCGACGGGGTCTTCGTGCCTGACTCGATGGTGCTCGGCGCGCCAGGCGAGGGCTGGCGGATCGCGATGGCCACCACGTCGTCCGAACGCGGTCTGGCCCTGCGCAGCCCCGGCCGCTTCCTGGCCACCGCCGACCGGCTCGTCCACCTGGCCCGTGACGCGGGTCCCGAACTCGCCGACCGGGCAGTCCGGTGCTGGACCGATGCCGAGGCGTACCGCCTGCACACCTTCGCCACCGCCCGCAGGCTCATGTCGGGTGCCGAGATCGGGTCCGCGTCCAGCATGGGCAAGGTCTTCTGGTCCGAGCTGGACCTGCGGATGCACACCCTGGCCATGGAGCTGCTCGGCGAGCGGGCGGGGGAGACGCCGTGGCTCGACGGGTTCCTGTTCGCGCTGGCGGGGCCCATCTACGCGGGCACGAACGAGATCCAGCGCAACATCATCGCCGAACGAGTCCTGGGGCTGCCCCGATGAACTCCAGCCCGACGCACTCTGGCTCCACGAACTCTGATCGACGAACGGCGGCTCCATGAACTTCGCCTTCACCGACGAGCAACTGGCCCTGGGAGCGACCGTACGGGATGTGCTGCGCGCCCACTGCCCACCCGCCGCGCTGCGCTCCGAACGCCGCCCGGCCTGGGAGCAGCTGGCCGAAATCGGGTTCTTCGGGCTGCTCCTGGCGCCGGACGCCGACGGGCTCGGGCTCAGGCTGGTGGACGCGCTGCCCGCGCTGGAGGAGACCGGTCGGGCCTGCCTGCCGGGACCGGTCGTGGAGACCGCCGTGGCGGCGCCGTACCTGCTGGAGGACATTCCCAAGCTCGCTTCCGGATCGGTCTGCGTGAGTGTGCTGCTGCCCGGCCAGGCGTACGCCCCTGACGCCGACCTGGCCGACCTGCTCGTGGTCGCGCGCGCCGACGGCCTGCACCTGGTCACCAAGGAGTCCGCACGGCTGGCGCCCCGGCCCGGTGCCGACCCGTGCCGGAGGCTGTTCCACGTCGCCTTCGACGACTCCGTACTGCTGGACCGCTCGTACGTCCCCGCCCTGCGCCGGGCCACCGTGGCGACGGCGGCGCAGCTCATCGGGGTGGGCAGGCAACTGCTGACGGCCGCCGTGGCGCATGCCCAGGTCAGGACCCAGTTCGGGGCGGCCATCGGGTCGTTCCAGGCGGTCAAGCACCAGTTGTCCGACGTGGCCATCGCACTGGACTTCGCCGCCCCCCTCGTGCACCGCGCGGCGCTGTCGGTGGACGAGCCGGTGGTGCCGAGCGTGGACCGGGACGTCAGTGCCGCCAAGGCCGCGGCGGGTGAGGCGGCCGCGCTGGCGGCCCGGGTGGCGCTGCAGGTGCACGGCGCGATCGGCTACACCGACGAGCTGGACCTGCGGTTCTGGCTGGCGCGGGCGTGGTCGCTGTCGGCCGCGTACGGGGGCTCCGCCGTACACCGGGCCCGTGTGCGAGAGTTGGTGATCGGCGGCGATCTGAGGCGGTACCCGTGAGGTACGGCGTCCCCCTCGGCCTCATCCACCCGGCCGCCTGGAAGGACGTGGCGGTGGCCGCCGACGAGCTGGGCTTCGAGTCCGTGTGGCTGCCCGAGCACCTCGTCTTCAGCACCGACCTGTCACTGGCCCTCTACCCGGGCACCTCGGAGCCGGGCATCAAGCCGGGCACGCCGCTGTTCGACGCGCCCGCGTACCTGTGCTGGCTGGCCGCGCTGACCTCCCGGATCAGGCTCGGCACGGCCGTACACCTCTTCGCGCTGCGCCACCCGTTCGTGGCGGCCCGCGCCTTCGCCACGCTCGACGTGGTGTCGTCGGGGCGGGCGATCTGCGGGGTGGGGGCAGGCTGGTACCAGGGGGAGTGGGATGCGGCCGGGATTCCGTTCGCCTCGCGCGGGGCCCGGCTGGACGAGGCGATCGAGGTGGCCAGGCGGCTGTGGAGTGAGCCAGTGGTCACGCATTCGGGGCGGTTCTACTCCTTTCCCGAGGTGGCGTTCGAGCCCAAGCCCGTACAGCACCGGCTGCCGATCCTGTGCGGCGGCGAGTCGCCGGCCGCCCTGCGCCGGGCGGCGACACTGTGTGACGGCTGGATCAGCATGCCGCACACGCTGGAGTCGATCAGGCCGCAGCTGTCCCGGCTGGCGGCGCTGCGGGGGGAGCGGCGTTGCTCGGTGACGGCGCACGCGTATTCGCTGGCGTCGCCGGAGGAGGTGGCGGACTGGGCGGAGCTGGGGGTGGACCGGCTGATCGTCCGTCCGTGGAAACGCAGCCGCGACGCCGTCTCCAGCCTGGCCACGTTCGCGAGCGAGTACGGCGTCACGTCGCGTTAGCCGTGCTCGTCTCAGGGCGTAAGGAACCGATCATGTCGCGTGGCGTCTAACCGAACATGATCGCCATGAATCCACGAGTGCGGGCGGCCACGGCGCTGATGTGGTCGATACTCCCGTTCGGAGCCATCGTCACGGCCCTGAACATCGCCGTCTGCGCCAGCGTGGAAGCGGTCGCCAGAAAGGCCCTGGCCCAGAGCCGGGACTACCTCGACTACGGCATGACCCACTTCGACACCGTCGCGTGGGGCAGAACGCAAGGGATCGCGGTCTTCTTTGTCCTGGCCGCGCTCGCCATCGGGGCTATCGCCTGGCTGATTCGGCGACAGCGGCGATTCAACCTCGTTGCTCTGCTCGTGGGGCCGTTGAGCCTGACCTATGTGTTCTGGGTGTGGAACATCCACATGAGCAACCCCGTTGCCGACGACGTCCTGTGGAAGATCCAGGAACTCGCCCCCGCCCTTCCCCTCACCAGCGACACGTTGCTCCCCGGCTGGTACCAGCCCACCCTGACCGTGACACTCCTGGCGGCGGCCGCCGCCCAGCTGTCGGCTCTGGCGCTGCTGATCTGGTCGCGGGCGCTGAGACGGATTCCGGCGGAGGGCGGTCTGTGGCGCGGCAAGGTTCTGGCGCTCATCGGGCCCGCGTGCGCGGCGGCGTATGCGGCGATCAACTTCGCCGGCATTTGGCTGGCCGACCTGTCAGTAGGGCCAGGTGATGGCACCGACTCGACGATCGCGGCCGCGTGGATATGGACCTCGGGGATAGCGCTCGTGTTCGGTGTCCTCGGCACGGTCCTGGCCGCCATCGACCTCTCGCTCCTGCGCGGCCGGGCCAAGGCATACAAAACGCTGCTTTCGCTATCCGTCGCGCTGACTTTGCTCTACTGCCTGATCCTCCTGCTGGCCTGGCAGTACGACCTGTCGGAACCGATGGACGAAACAACCGGCTTCACTGACTACCGGCCCTGGTGGCGTACCCCAGGGGTGATCACGGTCGCGGTGGTGGCCGCGATGGCCCAGCTCGACGTCCTACGGCTCATCGTCAGATCACGGATCACCGGAAAGAGCCTTCACTGACGCCAGGCAACGAGCGGATTTAGGATCACGCCGTATGGCACCGCAGCGTGAACGCGCCGTACCAGGCGACGCACTATGACAAGGTCGGTCGAAGGTTGCCGCGCCTGATCGTGGCGACGGAGCTGGGCAGCCGTTACTCACCCGCAGGTGCGTAACGGGCCTATCAGAAGCATTTCTGCTGTTGTAGCCAAGCACGCCAACGCACCCGATTGGATGAGACAACCATGACCGGCGAGATCCACAACGCAGGTGATGAAACCCAGGCATACGGCAACGCCACTCCTCAGGGCGAAGGAGGCCTGACAGTCTCAAATGAGGCGATGCTCGCCTACGGCTACGACCTAGGCGGCACTGGTGAATGGAAGGTTCGTGAGGCTTTCGAGGACGAAGACGGCTGGCTGATCCTCGATTGGTTCGGTCCCGAAGACGAGGAGAATGGCCACTTTGCCGAAGCCGCCATGGAGCAAATGCTGACCATGGTCGGGTTCACCGAGACGTGGGATACAGAAGCATATTGGGATCGCGCGCATGAGGCGCCAAAGCGTCTCAGTGTGGAAATCGTGCCCCACGGATCTAACGATGAACCGATGTACGTCCTCGCGACCCAGGTAATCCCAGCCCACCAAGACGGCCTCAAGGACGTTGCTGGTCTGCTGGCGGTTGAGCCATGGTGGGATGAAAGGTTGCGAACGGTGCTGTCTGGGCTCGGGCTGACGCCTACACAGCGGGAGGCGCGCTGGTTGCGTGTTCAACGTAGACACGTTTCGTAACTACTCCGCTTTCACTTCCTGGCCAACGCTGCCGTCAGTTGGCTCGCCACTTCCGGATGGGGGTCCTGGGGCTTCGGCTCGTGCTGCGTCCCCACAGTTAGCTCAGCCAGTCCCAGCCGAGCATGCCGCTCACGATGATCACGACATGCGGGCACGCGTCCAGCGCCTCGGGGATGCACCGCATGCATGTCGGTGGCTTGCTGAGGCGGCCGGTCGTGGCGTGCGTCTTCTCGTGGAAAACCCAGGACAGGCGCCCTGTGCCGGGGTCCAGCGCGGGACCTTCGCACACCTGGCATAGCCGGTGCAGCATGCATGCCCGCTGCCGGAGTGTGTGCATCTCCTGGTAGTTGACCTTTCCACGCCGATCGCACTTCTGCCGGGCCCACAGTACGGACAGGTTCCAATCGTCTGCCCTGGGGTCGCTGTAGGACAGCCGCCGCCCGCTCAGCGCCCACACGTCGTGGATGACGGCCAGGTCGAGCGCGACGGTCTCGACCTCGTAGGCGACGACGTACGGCACCCGGGCGGCAACCGTGGTCATACCGCCTCCCACGCGTCGGCCGGCGTTGCCCGTCGGCAGACCTGCTCGTGTTGTCAACGCCGGATCTGCCGGGCGGTCGCGTGGGGATGCGGACCCGTGACTGTCCATGCCCAGGACGCTACGACTTCGGAGTACGCACTCTGAAGCATTGTGCTCCAAGATGCTTCGCTATTCAGAAGGTGGGGCGCGGCGCGCAGCTTGGTGCATCAGCCTTCACTGGTGAGGCTCCAGCCCGTCGGCAACGTTCTCGATCAGGGCGCGGGCTTCCCGGCCGTAGATCGCCACGTCGGCCAGGCGGGCGAAGGTGCGCAGATACGTGCCGACTTCGGGGGCCTGGGTGATAGTGAGCGCCGCGGTGATGGTCTCGACCGACACCCACCGATCATCGAAGATCCAAAACCCGTGCACGGGGGCGACCGGGAAGGCCGCTGTGAAGGGAATAACGCCGAATCGCACAGTGCGCAGCGTGGACGCAACGGCCAGTTTGTCGAGTTGGCCGGCCAAGACCTCGGGTGGGCACAGCTGCAGCCGAAGCACGGATTCGGTGATGACGAAGTGGAAGCGGCGGCCTGGCGCGTAGAGGATCTGCTGGCGCGCCATCCTGGCGGCGACCGACTCATCAAGGTCATCGTGGGCACCGTCGGAGGTGATCGCCTCCTGGAGGCGGTAACGGGCGTACTCGGGTGTCTGGAGCAGGCCAGGTACGAAGCAGGACTCGAAATTGCGGACGATGGCGGCTTCTGCCTCGGCTTCGGCGAATGTCTGCTGTTGGGCTGCCATGCCACGCCGGAACATGCGGCGGAACTCGACGTACTGGCCTTCAAGGGAGCGCAGCGCGGCGATCAGCTCGGGAGTCTGCTCGGGGACGTGGCAGGTCGCCGCCCACGCCTCCAGGTCGGCGTCCGAGGGCGTCTGCTTTCCCCCCTCGATCTTGTAGATCTTCGTGCGGTGCCAGCCGTGAGCCTCGGCGAGCTGCCGGCCGGTCAGGCGAGCGTCTCGCCGCAGCTCACGTAGGCGGATGCCGAGAGCTTCACGGGCCCTCTCGTAGGTGGACATTCTGCTTGGTGTACTCCTGCCACGGGATGGCGTACTGCTGGGCCACGTCCCGGTAGTAGCAGTGCTTCACGACTACAGCGGGATCGGTGACAAGGTCGGCGCCCAGGAGAACGTCATCGTTCCCGAATCTCAGGATGAGCAGCGTAGTGGAGTCGATCAACCAGAAGTCGTGGTCCGGCAAGTCGAGCCGAGCCGCCCGCGGACGAGACAGATATCGGATGTCCTCGCCCGCTTGGATGTTGAAGCGGGCGAGGGCCAGGCCGAAGCGGGTGTAGTCCGAGTGCGGCTCCGATACGACGCGAACCCGCTCCATGCGCTCGCCGGCCGAGAGCCGGGGTGCCAGTTCGGCGATCCAGTCGTCCATGTAGGACTCATCGATCTCTCCGCTGTCGAGGAAGCGATGGATGATGGGTTCCTCTTCGGGCTCGCTGTAGTTCTCGCGGGTTTCGAGCCGGAACGCGGTGTGCTGGAAGGCGTGCAGGGTCTCGACCCACTCGGATCGCGTCAGGAACCTTCCGCTCACTCCCGCGGTCCTCGCGCGAGCTTCAGGACCTCCGGCGGGACCTCGACATAGAATTCGTCGTCGCGTACGTCGACGAGGTCAGCTATCGCTTCTGGATCATTCAGGAGCTTGCCCTGGACGACGTAGGTGCCACGGTCGGTCTCGTAGAGAGCCGGGCAGCCGGTCTTACCGCTGGACGTGCCGAGGAGTCTGAGCCTCACGATCGCGCCTCTCGGGAGAATCGAATCCGAATGCACTTGATGCCAATGATGCGGAGAAGCGCGTCAAGGTGCGCGTGAGGTAGGTGGGTATAACCCCCTGGTTCCCATCCGGGCACACCGGGTTCATCGACATCAGGAGCGTCCGCGCGGTGGCGGCCTCTTCGGGAGTCTGGCTTGCGGGGCCAATTGCGGGCGGCGGCGGCAGGAGTTCCGCCGCCGCTCGCTCGGTCAGTCGCAGCGGACCGTCGACACGGAATATGTTCCGTTCGCACCGGTCACCGTGACGGTCGTGGTGTAGCAGACAACCTCGCTGGCGAGGCTCTTGAGCTTCATCCAGAAGTCGGAATCACTGTTCCCGCCCCACGGAATGGCTTCGACGCCTCCGGGATATGAGGTCCAGCCGCCGCCACCCCCGTTGGGGACAGGGACATAGCGCGGCATGTCCCTTGGGTCGCACACCGCGCCCTGAGACATCAGCCTCATGCCCTTCTTGGCGCGGTTGCCGACCTGCTTCGCCCATTTCGAGTTCTGCATTTGTATCGAGGCGGCGAGGAAGTTGCCGGACTTCACGGCATTGATCACTCCCGTGAACTGCCCGAAGCGTGTGGGGCCGAGGTTGTACATCATGTCGATCAGTACGACCTGCCTGGCCGACGACAGTGCGTTGAAGTTGTCGATCACCCGGCCGACGTTCGCGACGGCGGCCCGGTAGTCGCCCTTGAACAGGGTGATGATCTGCAGCGGGGTCAGGTCCTGGGTTCCGGCACGCACCGCGGCGTAGTTGGCGCCGACGGCCGTCAGCAGGGCTTGCGCGTCGGAGCGGTCGAGGTTGAAGCCCACACCCACCGTGGGGTGCGGGGGGACGGCGCTGTCCATGTAGACATGCGTGTCTCCGTACAGTCCGTTTCGGCTCTCGTTCTCCGCTACGTACGCCTCCATCTGCTCGGGCGTCAGCTGCGGCTCCTGGCTCGGATCCTGGTCGGGATCGTCCGGTATACCGCCGGGGCCGCTGCCGCCGGGGCCGCCACCGGTGCTGGTGGAGCAGGGACCATCGGCGAAGGCGGGGGCCGCGGCGACCGTGATCGTGGTGAGGGTGGAGAGGAGGAGGGAGGTGGTGGCGAGTACGGTCGCGAGGAGTTTTCGGCGCGGAACTCTGCGAGGGGTCATGAGACCTCCTGGTCCGGGCGGGGGGTGACCAGCTCATGATCACAGCGCGGTGGAGTTCGTGAATATCCCAGAAGTCTGGGATATTCCGGGCGTCCGGTTAGGCTGCCGCCGTGATCTCGCGCAGGGCAGTGGAGCGCCAGGTGATCTCCGATCTACGGGACCTGGCCGGGGCGGAATTGACCGCGGCGCAGGTGTTCCGGCAGGCCGATCCGGTGCTGCGGGACGCGCTCGGATTCGACGCCGTGTGCTGGCATACGACCGATCCCGCGACGGGCCTGGTCAACTCGGTGCTCACCGAGGACCTGAGGCTGGACGATTTCCACCAGGCGGTACAGCTGGAGATCTGGGGCGATGACACCGCGCGGTTTCCCGAGATCCGGCTCAGCGGCCGTGGCGCCGACACCCTCAGCCGCGCCACCGGCGGGGTCCTGCGGCGCAGCCTGCGCTTCCGGGAGCAGATCGGGCCGGCGGGCTTCGGCGACGAGCTCCGCGCCGTGTTCGACGCCGGAGGCGGGATGTGGGGCTGCGCGGCGTTCATGCGCGCTCCTGACCGGGGTCCGTACCGGCCCGGTGAGCTGGCGCTGGCCCAGCGCGCGGCCCGGTACCTGGGTGTCGCCCTGCAGCGCGGCCAACTGCTGCGGTCGCCTGCTCCGCCGGCGCCGATGCCGCCCGCCGTGGTGCTGTTGGGGCCGGACAATCACCTGGTCAGCGCCGATGAGCGGGCCGAGCGGTTGCTGGGCGAGTTCACCGATGACTCGGCCTCGATCTTCACCGTGCCGACGTCGTTCGTCATGGTGGCCGAGCAGGCCAGGGGAGCGGTGGCCGGCGGCCGTACTCCTCCTCCGCTTCGGGTACGTGGCCGCGACGGCACCTGGTTCGTGCTGCACGCCTCACTGATGGGCGGCAAGGCGGATGGTGCCTCGGCGGTGGTGATCGCCCCGGCCTCGGCCGCCGACATCATGCCGGTGGTGTTCGCCTCGTACGGACTCACCCCCCGCGAGCGCGAGGTCGCCGTGCGCGTCGTCCAGGGCCGAGCTACCGAGGACATCGCGCAGGCCCTGTGCACCACGGCCCTGACCGTGCAGGACCATCTCAAATCGATCTTCACCAAGGCGGGTGTCCGTAGCCGGCGCGAGTTCGTCGCTCAGCTTCTCACGGCCCATCCCCCGGAAGTGTGGACCTGACGGGCATTTCCGGGGGCCGTCAGGCGCGGTGGCGGCCCCTGCGGGAGCCCGGCTTGCGGGGTGCCGGCGCCTCGACGACGGTGCCGCCTTGCGTGTGTGCGGCCGTCTGCAGCCGGTCGTCCCCGGTACGCCTGGCCGCCCAAAGGAGGTCGTTCGCCGCGCGCTCGTCGTCGCCTCCCACAGCCAGGGAGGTGGGTGCCAAGCTCTCGTGGCTTCGGTGGCGGCGGCCATGGAGGGTGGGGTCGAAAGGCTCGGTGCCGAACAGCTCGAGATGAGATGGGGCGGCCAGCGGAGAGCGGTGGCGACGGCCGTGGGGTGAGGAGTCCTGGGTGAACCCCTCGGTGGGATGAGGGGCGGGGGAGCGGTGGCGTCGGCCGCGCAGCGGGCCCTCGGACGTGAAGGGAGCCGGTTCCTCGATCGGGTGCCCGCTGCGGCGGCGACGGCCGTAGTAGCCGCCCGTCTGAGAGCCGTGCGTCTCGCCCGGGGCGGGCCAGGGCTCGGTCGCCCTAGTGTACGGCGTGCGCCCGCCGGGGTGCTGCGACGCGGCACTGACGCGTCGTGCGGTGGCGCTGGAACGAGCCCCGGAGCGGGTCCCGAGATGGTGTGGGGTGGCGGCACGGCGGGTGGAAGGGGTGAAAGCGTCGAACGCCGGCGTCGTCTCCCGAACAGGGGAGAAGGCGTCGAATGCCGTCGTCGCCTCTGGGATGGGGACCGAGGCGAGGGACAACAACGCGGCGATCGGCTCGGTCGGCTCCAGGTGGACCGCTGCCGGCACCGAAAGCTCGGCCGGGACGGTCGATCCCACCAGCTCCAGGCGGGTCGTCGCTGGGATGGTGACGTCGGTGGACGGCGTGGTGAGGTCAATGGACGTGCTGGCGCCCACCAGCGCGTCCGTGGACGTACCGGCGCCTACCAGCACAGGGGCCGCGTCGGTGCGGGGCTTGCGGCGGTGGCGGTGGCGGGTGGCCGGGCCCGTGGAGCGTGCGGCCGGGGCGGCGACAGCGGCCGCGCGGACCGGGCGTACGCGCAGCTGCCGGGTCTTGGCGACGGCGAGGACCGCGAGGGCGGCCACCAGCGCGGAGCCGATCAGCGCGGGAGACGAGAGAGTGGGCACCGGTGCGCTGGACGACGCGTCGACGATGGTGGGAAGGGGCGCGGGGTTGCTGGTGACCGCGTTGGTGTCGGCGGTGGCCGGCTTGGCGTGCTTGCCCTTCTTGGGCGCCTGCTCGGCGGCCTTCGTGGTGGCCGCGGGCGATGACTTGCGGGTGGCCGTGGGCGCCGGGGAGGCGGCCTGCTGGGGAGTGTCCGCGCCCGTGGCCTGCTTGGGGCGGGCGACCAGCGGGGCACCTCCCTGGCCGATGCGGGGGATCATGTCGACGAGCGGGGTGCCGTCGGGGAGCTGGAGCTTGCCCACGTCGGTCGCGGAGGTGGACGTCTGCTCGGTCGCCCGGTGCTGCGCGTCCCACTCGCCCTCGACCTGGTTCTTGGCGGCCTCGTTCTCCAGGCGGGTCTTGATCTTCTCCGGGTAGCCGTAGCCGACGACCTTGCTGGTGTCACGTTCCTTGCGCTTGGCGACGCCGCCGTCGATGTTGCCCTCGATCGTGAAGATCTTGTCGCCCTCGACCTTGGTCACCAGGCCGACGTGGTCGATGGCGTCGATGTCGTTCGAGCCGCTCCAGTCGTAGAAGACCAAGGCGCCGGGCTTGGGCTGGTGGCCCCAGGCACCCTGCTCCTTGAACCACTCAGCGTGCTGCACGGTCCACGCGAACTGGCCGATCCAGTCCTGGTAGCCGAGCTTGTGAGCGGCCCACGACAGGTACATGTCACACCAAGGGGCGGAGGTGTAGTCGGCGTCGAACTCGACGTTCTTGCCGTACCAGTGGCCGAACTTGGTGTACTCGTCGGCCTTCTCGGAGTAGCCGAGCTGGCTCTCGAGCAGGTCGATGTACTTCTTCATCTCAGGCGTCATTGACGTGCGAGGGAACCTTCCGGGCAAGACCGGGTTTACCCACACAGCCCTGGGTAGAGGGACAGATGTGGCAAAACCGGCGGCCTGTCGTCTTCCGTGCTGAAGGAGGCTACCGTGACGTAAGGGCAGGTCAGGTACGGGTCAACGGAGCTCCAAGAGGTCATGCGACCCTAAACCGCAGGTCAAAAGCTTGCCAGAAATGTCCCAAAGAAGACTGGTTGATAGTAAAAGATCTACCTTTGGGTGTCTAGAACATGTTTTGGTAGAACCTGTTCTAAGATGCGGCCATGACGATCGACGTCGCCGCCGGCGAGTCCCGCACCGCCGCCCTGTGCGCCCTGGCGCAGCAGACCAGAGAACTGATGGACGCGGTGATAGGCACTGGCGTTGAGGAGGACGAGCTGGTGGCCGTGGCCGCCGAGCTCACCGCCCTGACCGAACGGCTCGAAGCGACCGTCCGCGAGTCTCCGCGGCCCTACGACATCGCGCCGGACGGCACCGTACGCCACCTGGGCAACGCCGCCATCGGCGCCGCGAACCCGTTCGCCGTGCCGCTGGTCGTGGAGCGGCTGGCGAGTGGCGGGGTACGGGCGGAGGTGTCGTTCCGGCCGCTGCACGAGGGGCCGCCCGGCGCCGTGCACGGCGGGATCACCGCGATGGCCCTCGACCACCTGCTGGGGCAGGCGGTGGCCGTCGCCGGGCTGGCGGGCATGACGGGCACGCTGACCATCCGCTACCGGGCGCCCGTGCCGTACGACCGGCCGGTGGTCGTGACGGCGGAGCACACGCGTACGGAGGGGCGCAAGGCGTGGGCGGACGCCCGCGTGGCGCTGCCGGACGGCACGCTGCTGGCCGAGGCGACAGGCATCTTCATCACCCCGACCGCCTGGCTGAACGGCCCCCCGATACCGACGGCCCCCGACAGCGCTGGTCAGTAGCCCGCGCCGGTCAGCAGGCCGCCGTCCACCGTGAACTCGCTGCCGGTGCAGTAGCTGGACCGGTCCGAGGCCAGGAACGCCACCACGTGCGACACCTCCACCGGCTTGGCGAAGCGCTTGATGACCATGCTGCGGAGGAACGCGTCCGCGTCCACCTCGCTCATGATCTCGGGATCCATGGCCATCGAGGTGTTGATCGCCCCGGGGTGTACCGAGTTGACGCGGATCTTGTAGCGGGCCAGCTCGCGGGCGGCCGACTTGGTGACGCCCCGGATGGCGAACTTCGAGGCCGCGTACGCCGACAACCCCTCGGCGCCGACGAAGCCCTCGATCGAGGAGATGTTCACGATCGAGCCGCGCCCGGCGGCCCGCATCGGCGTGATGGCGGACTTGACGCCGAGCCAGGTGCCCCTGAGGTTCACGTTGATCACGCGATCGAAATCTTCGATCGTCATATCGCTGATACGCCGAAATTTCAGGATCCCGGCGTTGTTGACCAGGATGTCTAACCTGTCGTGCAGATCCGTCACGGTCGCGATCGCGCGGTCCCAGTCCTCTGGGGCGGTGACGTCGTGATGGACGAAGGTCGCGCCCGTCTCCTCAGCCAGCGCCTTGCCCTCTTCATCCAGTACGTCACCGAACACCACGCGCGCCCCCTCCGCCAGGAACAGCCGCACATGCGCCTCGCCCATGCCGCGCGCCCCGCCGGTGATCAGTGCCACCTTGCCGTCAAGCAGTCCCATTGCGACCTCCCGCCGCGACGGCCACCGCGGCCGCCTCCATAGTTCGGTAGACGGGGATCCCGGCCGCCGCCACGATCGCCCTGACCTCGTCCTCGACACCGGCAGGCGCGCACTCGCCGTTCCTGGTGACCAGGGTGACCCTGGTCCCCGGGAGGGCGTCCTGCGCGGCCGCCAGCGCCCGCGCGTACTCGAACAGCGGCTCGGCCCGCGTCCCATAGGTGAAGAAGCTCTGTACGTTCACGTGCGCCACCACATCCGGGTACGACCGGTGCCGCACGATCGCCTCGACGGCCCGCTGGACCAGGTCCGGCCCGCTCCGAGGGCCGACGGGCACCTCCAGCGGGTTGGCCAGCGAGGACCCGGCCCCCAGCCCCAGCCCGCGCAACTCCCCGAGCGCCGAGTCCGGCAGCGGCCCGAGCGGCACCCCGGCCCGGTCGAAGGCGTCGGCGGCCAGCACACTCGCCCCACCACTCGGCCCGATCACCAGCGCTCCACCACGCGACTCCCCGCTCCGAGAGTCCGGATCTGCCATCCGGGCGCCGTGTGCCTGGAAGAAGGCGAGGACGCCGATCAGGTCGTCCTGGGAGGTCACCAGCGTCGCCCCGGTCTGGTCGGCGAGCGCCTGCCAGATCCGCCCATCGCTCACCAGCCCGCCGGTGTGCGAGGCCGCGGCCCGTTGCCCTTGCACGCTGCGCCCACCGACCAGCAGCACCACGGGCACCGGAGCGGCCGCCAGCGCCTCGTACAGCGCCCGCCCGTCACGCGGGTCCTCCAGATAGAGCCCGACGGCCCGCGTCTCGGCGTCGGCCGACAGCCAGCGGAGCAGCTCGGCCGGGGTGACGTCGGCCGCGTTCCCCACGGTGACCACCCGGCTGAAGGCCAGCCCACGACGCTCGCCGACCTTGATCACCTCTCCGGCCAGCCCGCCGCTCTGCGAGATCAGCGCGACCGTCCCCGCCGGGCCCATCCCCCCGCCGACGAACGTCTGCCGCCCGCGCGGGCAGTACACGCCCATGCAGTTGGGGCCGAGCAGCCGCGTGCCCGCCGCCCGCGCCGCGGCGACGAGCTCCCGCTCCAGTTCCGGCCGTCCCGCCTCGCCGAAGCCGCCGCTCATGACCTGCACGTACGGCACGCCGGACGCCTCACGTACGACCTGGGCACACCGCTCCGCGGGCACCGCCACCAGCGCGTAGTCCACGTCCGCCGCGGCCAGGGACGGCACGGCGGGCACGCCGCCCACCTCCCGCGCCTCGGGGTGCACCGCGACCAGGGGGATGCCGGCGGCCTTGTAGAACTCGAGGAACATGTTCCCGAAGTTCGGCCGCGTGGTGGAGGCCCCGACCACGGCCACCGCCCTGGGCTCGAAGAGCGGCCCGAAGTCCGCGGGCTCGGAGCGCGGTCCGACGTCCGTGGGTTCGGAGTGCGCCCCAAGGCCCGCGGGCTCGCCGAGCACGTCGTCCTGATCGCCGTTCGAGGCGTGACCCGCCGGGAGATACCGCGCGTCCACCGCCACGACGCCCGATTCGGTAGCGATCACCGGATTGATCTCGAACTCGCCCAGTTCCAGCCGCTCCCACAGCCCGCCAGACCCGCCGACCGTCATGAGCAGCTTCACCACCGCGTCCACGTCCACCCCTGGACGCCCGCGCAACCCGTACAGCACCGGAGACCCGCGCAGCGAGCCCAGCATCCGCCGCGCGTCCCCCTCCGAGATCGGGCAGAGGCCCAGCGCCGTGTCCCGCAGCGTCTCGGTCCACACCCCGCCCAGCCCGGCGAGCAGGACGGGCCCGAAGCCCGGATCGTGGACCAGCCCGACGATCAGCTCAACCCCGCCGGCCGCCTGCTCTTCGACCAGAAACCCCTCGGCCGCCACACCCGAGGCCAGCATCCTGGCGGCTTCGATCGGGACGTCGGCCCGGCTCAGCCCGAGCACCACGGCCCCGGCGTCGGACTTGTGCACGATCTCGGGCCCGTACGCCTTCAGCACCAGCGGCTCGCGCAACTCCGCGACCGGGGCGAAGTCCATGTCGCGCACCACCACGCCTCGCGGCACCGGTACCCCGGCCGCGCGCAGCAGTTCCTTGGCCTCGTGTTCCGCGACCACGGCTCAGGTCTCCAGCAGGTGGCCGTGCCGCTCTCTGATCTCTCTGCGTAAGAGCTTGCCGGGCCCGCCGGAGGCGTCCTCGAAGTGCGGCAGCGCGTCGGCCACCAGGATGTGGTCCGGCCGCTGGTGCGGCGCCAGGATGTCGTCCAGGGCCCGCGCGAGCTTGGCCGCGTCGAGCGAGTGCCCGGAACGCGCCACCACGGCCAGCAGGATCCGCTGCTCGGCCGCGTCCTGCCCGTCGACGTGCGCGGGCACCCCGACCGCCCCGGCCTCCGCCACGCCGTCGAGCGCGGCGGCGGCCTCCTCGACCGCGACCGGCTGGGTCCAGACGCCGCCCTTGAGAATCGCGTCCTCGCGCCGCCCGAGCACGCGCAGCACCCCGTCGGGGGAGACGGAGCCGAGGTCGCCGCCGACGTACCACTCGCCGCGCAGCACCTCCGCCGTCTTGTCCGGCAGACCGTCGTAGCCGGACATCCGGTGCGGCCCGGACAGGTTGATCTCGCCGACCTCGTCCACCACGCGGCGCCCCGACGGATCGGTCACCCGGACGGCGTTGCCGGTGCGCGCCCGGCCGGACGAGCCGAGCGGCGTGGAGCCGTCGTCCACCCGGCCCATGCAGGTGTAGGGGGCCTCGGTCTGGCCGTAGTAGGAGTAGACGCCCGCGTCGGGCAGCCGGTCCTTGATCCGGCCGAGCATGGTGGCCGTCAGCGGCTCGCCGCCCAGCATGATCACCCGGATGGACGACAGGTCCACCGCCTCGTGCTCCGACGAGCCCAGCAGCGCCGCGTAGAACGACGGGATCTGCGACACGTGCGTGACCCGCTCGCGCGGCACGACGCGCAGGAAGTTCGCCGGGCCCCAGTCCTGCTCCAGCACCAGCCGCATCCCGGCGTACAGGGCGGGCCCGACGATGGCCGGGAAGCCGATGCCCCAGATGATCGCGCCCGTGCCGAACACCGCGTCGGGCCCGCGCGGCACGTCGAGCCAGATCTGCGCGGTCGCCAGCGACGAGGCGTGCGTGTGGACGACGGGCTTGGGCAGCCCGGTCGTCCCCGAGGTGTAGTAGAGCGCGAGCGGATCGTCGTGGAAGCCGCCGAGCGGCGGCTCCTCCTCCGAGCCGTCCGAGAGATCGGACGCGTTGATCCAGGTGGTGATGGCGGGCAGCGACGACCTGATCTCCGCGACCACCCCCTCCACGGTCGAGTCGTACACGAACGCCGTGCACCCCGACTGCTCCACCACCGCGCGCAGCGTGTCGACCGGCCAGTACGGATTCAACGCCGCCGTCACCGCGCCGATCTTGGCCTGCGCCAGGTACACCTCAGCCACGTGCAGCGTCTCGTTCAGCAGCGCGGCCACCCGCCGTCCCGGGCTGATGCCCGCCGCGAGCAGCGCGTGCGCGCGCCGGTTGACGGTCCTGTTCAGCTCGTCATAGGTGAAGCTCCGCTCGCCGCAGTAGGTGAGCGCCACCCGGTCGGGGGTGCTCATCGCCGCGGCGGTCAGGATCGCGTGGCCATAGTTGCCGTACGGTGATCGCGCCATCGGGGGTGCCTCCGTCGTCAGAGAGGTTTCAGAGGGGTGAGTAGAGGACGAAGACGTTTCCTGAGGGATCGCGCAGCACGGCCCGCGTCTCGTGCGGCCCGTCCTCGGGCTCACGCACCACTTCGGCGCCGCGCGCCACCAGATCGGGTACGGCCTGCCGTACGCTGTCCACCTTGAACGACGGCGCGGCCGAGGCGGTGACATGCTCGGCGGGTCCGGCCAGCGCCACGGTGACGCCACCGCCGTTCAGCGCGGCGAACCTGTCACCGTCACGGAACTTCACCGGCAGCCCGTAGAAGGCGATCGCCTCGTCCAGGTCGGCCACGGGTATGAGCACGTTGCCAACGATCACGCCGGCCTCCAATGCGGTAGGTCGTCCACGAACGTCACCCGCACCGGCATCCCGATGCGGACCTCCTCCGGTGCGCACTCCACGACCTGACCGAACACGCGCGCGCCTTCGGGCAGGTCGACCCAGGCCAGCACGTACGGCTCGCGGCCCCGGTAGCCGGGCGCGAACGAGCGGTGCACCACGGTGTACGTGTGCACCACGCCCGCGCCGGAGACCGGCTCGAAGACGAGGTCGCCACCGCACCGGGGACAGTCGGCCTCGGGGAGGTGGACCCGCCGATCGCAGGCCGTACAGCGCTGAACGACCAGCTCGCCGCGCCTGCAGGCGGCCCAGTAGGCGGAGGTGTCACAGGTCATCGCTAGCCAAGCTAGCGCACGCTTGGTTGCTCGACAACCCTAGTCGGCGGGTTCCTCGGCGAGCGAGGCCATGGGCTCCTCCGAGGTCAGCGAAGCCGAGTCGGGGGCCACCGAATCAGCGCTCGGCCCGGCGAAGGCCGGTACGTCAGAGGTGCGTGGCCGGCCGGAGCTGTGCGGCGGGTCGGAGGGCAGCGCGAAGGGCGGCTGGGACGGCGTCGGAGTGGCGTGCTCCTGGGTCGGAGTGGCCGACGTCGAGGGCGAGGGGCTGGGCGCCGGGCAGGGCGGCCCGTCCACGGTCACCTCACTGACCTGCGGGCCGTTGGCCGCCGCCGGCTCGGTCGATAACAGGAGGCCGAAGTGCGCCTGCTTGCCGCACCCGACGGCGCCCAGGTCACGGGCCACGGGGTCGGTGTAGGTGGTCCGGCCGGTGAGCGTGCGGGTCTCCTGATGTACCGTGCGGGCCTGGCCGTCGCCGTCGCGCCGCGTGTACGTGATGCGCAGCCGCACCGGTCCCCGCCCGTCGGCGGCCACGCGCACCGCGCCCGCCGAGCCGGTCCACTGGACGATGTCGGCCGACCGCACGGCCGGACCGGGCAGCGCCCGGGAAGGCCGGCGGGACACGGTGGGAGGCGGCGGCGTGGGGGCGGTGGCCGACGGTACGGGAACGGCCGTCGACGTCCTGGCCGTGGGACGGCTGGTCTCCGAGGTCCGGCGGACCGGGGTCTTGTCGTCGACGGGGGTGGGATCCAGCTGCTCGGACGTCTTCGGCTGCGGCATGAGTACGGTCCCCGCCGGGCCGGGGGCCAGCCGCCCGTCCGAGAGCACCACCGCGATCAGCACGGCGACGGCCGTCGCGCCCGCGATCCACAGGTGCGGCGGCAGCTTGGGCACGGTGATCCGCCGCCCGCGGACCGCCCCCAGGGTGGCGGTCGGCGTGTCGGTCTTGGCCAGGGGGAAGCGGAGCGCGAGCAGCGTGGCCAGCTCGCCGAGGTGGCGGCGCCCGCGTTTCTCCCAGTCGGGGCCGTAGCCGGCGACCGCGTCCTCCTCCAGCTCCGCCGCGAACTGCCGGGCCGAGGCGTACCTGACCGCCGGGTCCTTGGCCAGCCCGCGCCGGAGCAGGTCGCGCAGCGAGTCGGGGGCGACCTCCAGCGGCACCGGCTCGACCAGGTGCTTGTCCCGCAGCGACGCGACGTCCTCAGCCTTGTACGGCGGGCGTCCCCTGACGGCCTCGAACAGCAGGCACGCCGCCGCGTAGAGGTCAGCGGGCGGCCCCGCGTCCCCCTGCGTCCACAGCTCGGGCGACATGTACGGGGGGCTGCCCGCCGGCACGCCTGGCTCCTCGGCGTGCACCACCACCCCGAAGTCGCTCAGCTTGCTCGTGCCGTCGGCCTGGACCAGTACGTTCTCCGGTTTGACGTCCCGGTGGGCCACGCCCTTGTCGTGGGCGGCGGCCAGGGCCAGGAGCGTGCTCTTCAGCACCGCCAGCGCCGCCTCCGGGCTGGTCCTGCCGTGCTCGGCCAGGATCGTCCGCAGCGACACCCCGTCGACCAGCTCCATGACCACCGCGGCCCTGGTCGGGGTCTCCACGAACTCGTAGAGCTGGACCACGTTCGGGTCGTCGAGCTCGACGAGTGAGGGGGTGTCCACCCGGAAGCGGTCCATGAACTCGGTGTCCCGGCGCAGGGTCGCGTTCAGGTATTTGATCGCGACGTAGGCTCCGGTGGCCTGGTAGGTGGCGAGGAACACGCGGCCCGTGTGCCCCGCGCCGAGCTGGCGTACTTCTCGGTAACCAGGGACCAAGGCGAACCCCCATAGCGCAGCCGTCTCTCGTTCGACGGTCTCATCCGGGGTTCCGGTTGTCACGACTCCAGATATTTCGCCAGATGTCAGGGGATTATGGCCCCGAGGCCCGGGTGATATGTTCGAAGCCAAGCAAGCGCTCGGCTAAGTGGAGGCTTCGCATGGATCGTACGGCCGTGCTGGTCATGGAGATGCAGCGGGGCGTCGTCGGCGATCTAACGAAATTTCCGGACCTGGTGGTCGCGTGCCAGCAGCGTGGCGTCGTACGCAACGCCGTCTCCGTGCTCCAGGCGGCCAGGGCGGCCGGCCTCCCGGTGATCCACTGCACCGCGGCCTTCCGCGCCGACCGGGCCGGCTCCCACACCCACAACAGCCCGTTCATCACCGCCCTGCTCAAGGACCCCGGCCACATGCTGGAGGGCACGCCCGCCGTGGAGGTGCTGCCCGAACTGCTGGCCGACACGGACCTGGAGAGCCGGCGCCACCACGGGTTCTCCCCGTTCACCGGGACCTCGCTCGACATGACGCTGCGCTCGCTGGACGTCGCGCACGTGGTGGCCGTCGGGCTCTCGCTCAACCTGGGCATCCCCGGCCTGGCCCTGGAGGCGGTGAACCTCGGCTACCGGGTCACCGTGGTGACCGACGCCGTCGCGGGCGTACCGGACGGGTACGCGCTGGCCGTACTGAAACACACGATCCCCCTCCTGGCCGCCCGCACCACCGCGGCCGAGCTGGTCGACGAGTGGAAGGCGGGCGGCGAGCGGTGATGGAGGGAATGCGGCTCGACGGGCGCGCGGCCGTCGTGACCGGGGGAGCGGGCGCGATCGGCGCGGCGATCGCCACGGACCTCGCCGCGCTGGGCGCCCGGGTGGTGGTCGCGGACGTAGACCTGCCGGGCGCCGAGAAGGTGGCCGCGGGACTGCGGGGCGCCGAGGAGGTGGCCGCGGGGCTGCCGGGGGCCGTCGCCCTGGCCGTCGACCTCGCCTCGCCCTCCTCCATCGAGCGGTTCTGCGACGCGGCCGGGCCGGTCGACATCCTCGTGCACAACGCCGGGGTGTCGATCGTCGAGTCGTTCACCGCCAGTGACCCGGCGAACTGGGATCTCATGTGGCAGGTCAACCTGCGCGGCCCGATGCTGCTGACCAAGCTGATGCTGCCCGGCATGATCGAGCGGGGGTGGGGGCGGCTGGTGTTCATCTCGTCGGACGGCGCGAGGGCGGGCTCCGGCGGCGAGGGCGCCTACGCGGCCACCAAGGCGGGGCTGTTCGGCCTGGCCAAGACGCTCGCCCGCGAGGCGGCCAGGGCGCACGTCACCGCCAACGTGGTCTGCCCGGGACCCACCGACACCCCGATGCTCCGGCGCGTCTCGGCGGCAGAGCCCGGACTGGTCGACAAGATCGTCAGGACCGTCCCGCTGCGCCGCCTCGGCACGCCCGCCGACGTGGCGGGTTTGGTCGCCTACCTGTGTACGGAACGCGCCGCCTACATCACCGGCCAGACGCTGTCGGTCAGCGGCGGCGTGACGATGCAGTGACGACGCGACGCATGACGCGAAGCACGACCCCGATGAGGCCGACGCGATCACAGGGATCGGTAGACGGCCTCCATGAGGCGGATCGCCCGCTGGTTGCCGGCGAAGACGTCGGCCATCTTGTTCATGACATATCCGGCGGCCACTCCGTACTTGGGGTCGGCCATGCCGATGGACCCGCCCACGCCGGTATGCCCGAACGCGGTCACGGACGGCACGAAGAACGACATGGCGGGCCGCATGAAGCCGAGCCCGAACGCGCTCTCCAGCAGCAGGACCTGGTCGGGCCCCGACGCCCGGGGGCGGATGGCGTCCGTCAGTGTCTCCGGCCGCAGCAGGTCGCCGCCGAGCAGCGAGCGGTAGAACGCCGCCAGGGACCTGGCCGTCGTGACGAGGCCCACGGCGGGCCACCCGGCACGCAGCATCACCGGGTTGTTGGCCCCGCCCTGAAGGTCCTGGATGCGCGGGTTGCCCATGGTGCGGTTCATCAGGCTGTTCGGGTCCCCGGCGGCCAGGGCGATCGCGGCGATCGGATCCTTCGGCGGCCCGATGGGCGTGCGGGGCAGGACACCGGGGGCGCGGCGGGCCGGCCCGCTTCCGGCCCCGGCCGAGGGCATGCTCCCGCTCCCGCTCTCACCCCCGGCCGTGGGCAGGCTCCGGCCGCTCTCGCTGCCGGGCGGAGGCTCAGCCGTCAGACGGGCGGCCCTGGCGATCACGTCGTCGGGCGCGCCGACCCACAGGTCGAGGCCGAGCGGTCCGGAGATCTCCGCCGCCACCAGCTCGCCCACCGACTTGCCCGTCACCCGGCGTACGACCTCGCCCACGAGGAACCCGTACGTCAGAGCGTGATACCCGTGCGCCGACCCGGGCCGCCAGATCGGCCGCTGCCCGGCCAGGCGCGCCGCGATGGCGGGCTGGTCCTCGAACTCCGCCACCGGCACCCGCTCGTCCAGCGCGGGCAGCCCCGCCTGGTGACTGAGCAGGTGCTCGACGGTGACGCGCTGCTTGGCCCGCACCCCGAACTCCGGCCAGACCTCCGCCACCGGCGCGGTCACGTCCACCAGCCCCCGCTCGGCCAGCTGGAGCAGCACGGTCGCGGCGATCGCCTTGGTGCACGAGTAGGCGAAGACGGGGGTGTCCGCCTCCCACGGCCGTTCCGTGCGGCGGTCGGCCACGCCGTCCCACAGGTCCACGACCAGTTCGCCGTCGAGGTAGACGGCGAACGCGGCCCCCAGTTCGAGGCCGTCGGCGAAATGGCGTTCGAAGACCTCGCGCACGCTGGAGAACCGGGGATCGCAGTGCATCAAGACCTCCGACAGGAAGGGAGCACGTACTTGGCTGCCGAGCCTAACAATTGGGGACGTTTCGGCCCAGAGGATCAACGGGGCACGCTCAATCTGCTCACTGGCAACTTGGTACTGGCCGGATTGGCCACCGCGCGGACCGGCCAAGTTCTCAGCCTGTCCATGCCGATCAGGGGCGCCACCTCCTCGCCCGCGCCCGGTACCGTGCCCCATCTGAAGGGGCGCCCGCTGCCGCAGCACTTCATGTCGGTCGACGGCGGTGACTACGCGGCCGGCGCCCGGCCGGTGGGCGCGGGGCTGCGGATGGCCGATGACGCGCTGATCGTCACCCACCACGGCACGACCACGCACATGGACGCGCTCTGCCACATGTGGTCGGGCGACGAGCTCTACAACGGCCACCCCGCCGCGCGCGTACGCTCCTACGGCGCCACCCGGTGCGGCATCGAGCAGGTGGGCGGGGTCGTCGCGAGGGGAGTCCTGTTCGACGTACCCCGCCACCTCGGGCTCGACCACCTGCCCGCCGACTTCCGTATCCCGCCGGAACTGCTGGCGGAGATCGCCGTGCCGCGCGCGGGTGACGTCGCGGTGATCCGTACCGGCTGGCCCGCCGTATGGGAGCGCTCGCGCGAGGAGTACTGGTCGGGACAGCCGGGACTGTCGGCCGAGGCGGGGCGCTGGCTGGCCGAGCGGGACGTCTCGGTGGTGGCCGCCGACAACGCCGCGATCGGCGGCCTGAACGCCCACCAGCTCGCCGACGAGCCGCTCGACGACGATCTCCACCTCATCCTGCTCCACCGCCACGGCATCCACCTGATCGAGCTGCTCTGGCTGGAGGAGCTGAGCGCGGCCGGCCGTACGGAGTTCGTGTTCGTCGCGGCCCCGCTCAGAATCGAGGGCGGGACCGGGAGCCCGCTCAACCCACTGGCGATCCTCTGAGCCCGCTCAGTCCGCAAGCCATCCTCTGAGCCCGGTCACCACGTGACAGGCAGGGACTCCACGCCGTAGACCGCCGCGCGCTCCTTCAGCGGCACCTCGGAGGCGGGCACGGCCAGCCGCAGGCCGGGGAAGCGTTCGAAGAGCCTGCGGTAGCCGATCCGCATCTCGATCCTGGCCAGCTGCTGCCCCAGGCACTGGTGCACGCCGTGCCCGAAGGCCAGGTGCCGCCGCGCCTCGGCCCGGTCGAGCCGCAGCTCGGCCGGATCGGTGAACAGGCTCGGGTCCCGGTTTATCGCCGGCAGCGACAGCGCGACCGTCTCGCCCTTCCTGACCAGCTCGCCCGCCACCTCCACGTCCTCCAGCGCGACCCGGCTCGGCGCGCCCACGTGCAGGATCGACAGCCAGCGCATCAGCTCCTCGACCGCACCCTCGACCGCGCCCCCGCCTCCGACCGTGTCCGTGCTCTCGCCGCTAAACAGGGCCCGCTGCTCCGGGTGCTCCAGCAGCGCGAAGACGCCCAAGGCCAGCATGTTCGCGGTGGTCTCGTGGCCGGCGACGAGCAGGAGGAGCGCGAGGTTCGCCAGCTCCTCGTCGCCGAGGTCGCCGATCAGGCCGCTGATCAGGTCGTCGCCGGGCTCGGCGCGCTTGCGTCGTACCAGCTCGCCCAGATAGCCGGCGAGCTCCGCCAGATCCACCGCGCCCTCCTCGTCAAGGGCGACGAACCGCGCGGTGTGCTCCTGGAAGAAGTCGTGATCCTCGTACGGCACGCCGAGCAGCTCGCAGATGACCAGCGACGGGATCGGCAGCGCGTACGCCCGCACCAGGTCCACGGGCGGCCCCGCGGCGGCCATCGCGTCGAGGTGCTCGGCGGCGACCTGCTCGATCCGCGGTTCGAGCAGCCGCATCCTGCGGACCGTGAACTGGCCGGTGAGCAGGCGGCGGTAGTGGGTGTGCTCAGGCGGGTCGGTCGCCGCGAACATGCCGGGCGCGGCGGGGCGGCCCTGGCCGAACTGTGGCGTCGCGCGTACGGGGCTGTGCTTGAGCTCCTGGCGGGCGCTGAATCGAGGGTCGCTCAGCACGGTCCGCCCGGCCTCGTAGCCCGTCGCGAGCCAGCCCGCGTGCCCATCCGGATAGTCCAGACGCGACATCGGCGGCAGCTTTTCCAGCGCGGGAGGTGGGTCGAAGGGGCAGCCGGGCGTTCTCTCCATGGGGATTCGCATATTTTGAGAGTAGACTCCGATTTGAGAGTTGTATAGCAGATTTTGGGATCTTGTGAGTGGACGGGCCTGTGCCGCAACCCCGACAATCGGAGACATGAGCGATCGACCGGCCCAGGGACTGCGCGAGCGGAAGAAGGCCAAGACGCGGGCGCTGATCCAGAAGGAGGCGCTGCGGCTGTTCCGCGAGCAGGGTTACACCGAGACCACGGTCGAGCAGATCGCCGAGGCGGCGGAGGTCGCGCCCAGCACGGTGTTCCGCTATTTCGCCTCGAAGGAGGAGCTGGTATTCGTCGACCACTTCCCGGCCTTCGCCGAGGCCCTGAACGCCGCTCCGGCCGATCTGCACCCGATACGCGCGGTCCGCGTCGCCCTGCGGGAGGTGACGGCGGCCCAGACGCCCGAGGAGCTCGCCGAAGGGGTGGAGCGGGAGAAGCTCATGTTCTCGGTGCCCGAGCTGTGGGCGGCGAGTCTGACCAACGTCTCCGGGACGCTCAGGTCCATGCAGGAGATCCTGGCCAGGCGGGCGGGGCGGGACGTGTCCGATCCGGAGATCCGCAACATCACGGGGGCCATCACGGGTGTGATGTTCGCGGTCTGGTTCGACTGGGTGAAGGACCCCGAGGTGGACGGGCCCGCCGAGATCGACAAGGCCCTCGCCCATCTGGAGGAGGGCCTGCGCCTGTGAACCGTCTGGTGCGAGCCTTCCTAGACCGGTGAACCGTCAGGCGCCCGGATAGTTGCCGCCGCCGTGAGCGGCGTCCAGGGCGTCGTAGTCCGGGGTGAAGCCGCGCTTGGGGATCGCGTCGACGAACGCCACCTCGCGCGGCTTCTTGTAGGAGGCGAGAGCGTTCTTGACGTGCTCGATGAGGTCGTCGGCCGTGGCCGCCGCACCCTCCTTGAGCGCCACCACCGCCTTGACCGCCTGGTGCCAGGTGGCATCGGGCACGCCGATCACGGCGGCGTCGGCGACGGCCGGGTGGGCTTTGAGCGCGCGTTCGACCTCGGCCGGGTAGACGTTCTCGGCGCCGGACTTGATCATGCGCAGCCGGGGGCCGATGAAGGTGATCGTGCCGTCGGGCTCGCGACGGCCGAGGTCGCCGGTGTGATGCCAGCCGTACGCCGACTTTGCTGCATTTAAGTCTGGACGGGCGAAATATCCGGAAAAGAGGGTCTTGCCGCGGGCGCAGATCTCGCCCACCTCGCCCGCCGGCAGTTCGGCACCGTCGGGGGCCAAGATACGGACCTGGACCAGCGGCGACGGCCGACCGGCGAACCCGGCGGCGCCCGGCGCCAGGCCCAGGAAGGTGAGCATGCCGCCGACCTCCGTCTGCCCGTACCCGCCCATCTTGGACCGGCACCAGGGGGAGTCGTCCACGGTGATCATCGCGTCCCACTCCGCGGAGTGCGAGACGAACCTCAGGGACGACAGGTCGTACTTGCCGCCGGTGTTCGCCTTCGTCACGGCGTCGATCATCGGGCCGAACAGGAACGCCTGCGTGACCCGTTCGGCGTCGATCAGGCGGCACACCTCCTCGGCGTCGAAGGCGGGGGTGAAGACGTTCGTGCCGCCGATCTGGAGGGTGGCCAGGCAGAACATCATCGTGCCGACGTGGAAGAGCGGCCCGTTGTTGAGGAAGGTGAAGCCGGGCTCCATCTGGCGCACCACGAGCAGGGACGCGCCGTGGGCCAGCAGGGCCGCGCTGCTGAGGAGCGCCGCGTTGGGACGGCCGTCGAAGGCGGCGGTATAGAGCGCCAGCACCGGCTCGCTGTCCTCGACGGGCGGGAAGTCCCTGGCGGTGCCGCTCTCGACCAGCCGCTCGTAGCCGGCCCCGGCCTCCACCCAGAGCGCCGTGCCCTCACTCAGGGCCATGGTGGCGTCGGACGGCTCCCGTACGACCACCCGCGGCGTCAGGTCCTCGACCACGAAGCGCAGCTCGTCCGCCGACTGCCGCCAGTTGGCCGGGCAGAAGATCGCCCCCAGCCGTGAGCACGCCAGCAGCAGTTCCAGCACCGCGTGCGAGTTCTGGCCGAGCCAGAGCACGCGTTCGCCGGCCGTCACGCCCGCGCCGGCGAGGGCGTCCGCGAGGCGTCCGACCCGGTCGTCCAGCTCGGGGTAGGTGAGCCGCACCTCCCCGTCCACCACCGCCGTCACCTGGGGGCGGCTGCGCGCGTGCTCGGCGAGTACGTCGGACAGCGACAGGCTGTGGATCATCGCAGCTCCTGGGAACGTCAGTGGAACGCGGGCATGACCTCGGCGGCGAAGAACCGCATGACCTTCTTCATCTCCTCCAGCGGCATCGGCCGGGTGCTGCCGAAGTCGCACAAGAGGTTGGCGAACCCGGCGTCGCGCAGCAGCGAGATCTGGTCGATGACCCGCGCCGGATCGCCGATCACCTCCAGCTGCTCCCAGCGGAAGTCGGCCGACACGGAGCCGCCCTTGAGGTAGCGGTCCTGGTAGTACTCGAAGCCCTGCGCGGCCTTGCCCGTCTTCGGGTCGATCGGCGCGCTGCGCTCGTTGAAGATCCGCGACCGGTCGAACGACGCCTCGAACCTGGCCTGGTCCTCGCGGGCCTGTTCGACCGTCGGCGCCACGTAGACGCTGCGCGCCACCACAAGCTCGCTCCCGTTCGCGTGCCCCGCCTGGGCGGCCGTCTCCTGCCAGGTCTCGGCCGCCTTGACGACCTTGCGGAACGTCGCCGCCGGGTCGGCCAGGATGGGCAGCCCGCGCTCGCCGTACATGGTGACGGTCTCGGGGGAGACGGCGGCCACGTGGATCGGCGGGTGCGGCGCCTGGAGGGGACGCGGCGTCAGGGACACCTCGGCGCCGGTCTTGTAGAACTTGCCCTCGTGCTGGAACGTCTCCTGGGTCCACAGTCCCAGGATCACCTCCAGCGCCTCGTTGAACCGGTCACGGGCCTCGGCGAGGTCGATCCCGAAGCCCTCGAACTCGAAGCTCTGGTAGCCGCGCCCGATCCCGAGATCCAGCCGGCCGCCCGACAGCACGTCCACCAGCGCGGCCTCCTCGGCCACGTGGATCGGGTTGTGCAGGGGCAGCACCACGATGCCCGTGCCCAGGCGGATGCGCGAGGTGCGGGCGGCCGCGTGGGCGAGCATGGTGAACAGATTCGGCGCGACCCCGTAGTCGCGGAAGTGGTGCTCGGCCAGCCGTACCCCGTCGAACCCCAGTTCCTCGGCCAGCTCGATGAGCTCCAGGTGGTAGTCGTAGACATCCTTGAAGCTCTGCCCGTCGAACCGGTGGAAGAGGTGGAAGGTCGAGAACTTCATGCGGCGGCCCCTCAGTGGTAAACCAAGCGCTCGCTTGGGAGAGTACCACGGGCCCCGTTTCCTAGGCGAGGGCGGTGAGCAGCCCCATCGTCAGGGCGGTGCGCTCGGGAATGTGCTCGATCAGCACGTGCTCGTGCCGCGCGTGCGCGCCGGCGCCGACCGCGCCCATGCCGTCGAGCACCGGGCGGCCCAGCGCGGAGACGAAGTTGCCGTCACTGGCCCCGCCGACCGCCGCCTCCTCCAGCTCCCAGCCGAACCCGGCCGCGACCGCCCGCGCCTCCTTGAACAGCCGTCGCGACGGCGGGTTGGGCGTCATGGGCGGCCGGTTCCAGTCACCGGTGACCGTGACCGTCACGCGCGGGTCGGAGGCGCGCAGGCCGGCGAACACCTCGTTCATGCGCTCCATCTCCGACGCCCGCGCGACCCGGACGTCGATGCCGCAGGTGGCGCGGCCCGCCGCGACGTTGCACCCGGTGCCGCCGCTGATCAGCCCGACGTTCAGGGTGGTCCCGAGCTCCCGCGCGCCGGATCCGGCGAGGCGGGTGACGAGCTCGGCCAGCGCGTGGATGGCGCTCGCGCCCGAGTCGGGGTCGAGCCCGGCATGCGCCTCGACGCCCTTGACCGCCACCTCGAACTTCCCGACGCCCTTGCGGGCCGTCTTGAGCAGGCCGTCCAGCGACGCCTCGAAGACCAGGCTGGCCAGCGCGTCCGCACTGGCGGCCTCGATGTGCCGCCGGGAGAACAGGCTGCCGATCTCCTCGTCGCCGTTGAACAGGTAAGTCAGGCTCGGATGCGGAAGACCGAGCTCGCGCAGGCCCCTGAGCGCCCAGACCGACTGCACGAGCCCGGTCTTCATGTCGAACACGCCCGGCCCGGTGATCCTTCCGTCCGCCATGGTGAACGGCCAATCCGCGAGCGTCCCCGTGGGCCAGACGGTGTCGTAGTGGGCGAGCATGAGCACGGTGCCGGGGGTGGTGCCCCGATAGGTCAGCTCCAGGACGTCGCCGTACTGGCCGCCGTCGTGGACGACCGCCTGGTCCGGCACGCCGAGCCGCTCCTCCACCAGGGCGCGGACGGCGCTCAGCCCTCGGGTGAGCATGGCCTTGTCGTAGCTGTGGGTCTCCAGCTCGACGACCGTCCTGAGGTCGTCGAGCATCGCGGGCAGGACTTGGCTGGTCCAGCGTGTGATGGGCACATGAATCCCTTTTCCAGGAGACATGACCCTGACACGAGACGCGAATGTGACAGTTCCCACGCCTTTGGTGCCAAGCCTGTGGCACCTTGTGCGGTTTCCTTACGCGGCCGGAGACGCGGCGGCCGAGGCCTCGCGCAGCGGCAGCCGTACCTCGAACCACGTGTCGCCGGGCGTCGACCGCGCCTTGAGCTCGCCGCCGTGCCGGCCGGCCACGATCCGGTACGAGATGTCCAGCCCGAGACCGGTGCCCTGGCCGACGGTCTTCGTGGTGAAGAACGGCTCGAAGATCCGGTCCTTGATCGCGTCCGGTACACCGGGGCCGGTGTCGCCGATCTCGATGATCGCCTCGTCCTCGTCGTGCGCGGTACGGATGGTCAGCGTGCCCTCCCCGTCCATCGCGTCGAGCGCGTTGTGAATGAGGTTCGTCCACACCTGGTTGAGCTCGCCGGCGTAGGCGGGTATGGGCGGCAGCGTCCGATCGTAATCGGTGACCACGGTGATGCCGGGCGGGATCTTGCCGCGGAAGATGGCGATCGTACTGTCGAGCAGGTCGTGCACGTCGCAGACCTGGAACGGCGCGCGGTCCATCTGGGAGTACTGCTTGGCCGAGGCGATCAGCGAGGTGATCCGCTCGGTCGCCTCGGTCACCTCACCGAGCATCTGCGAGATCTCGACCGCCTCGGCCAGCCAGTGCACCGCGGCGCCCGCGTGCTCCTGGCCCACCTTCTTGTGCACCTTCTCCAGGTGCGCGCGGCTGAATCCGGCGTTGACCAGCGCCGGGGCCAGCTCCCACGCGTCCTCCACGCCGAGCTCCTCCAGCGCCTCGCCCAGGTCGTCCTCCGCGTCGGAGATCTCCATCGGCGAGCGCGGCGGCAGGTTGCCGACGGCGGCGGTGCACTGCTCCTGCATGTCGATCAGGGCCCGCAGCCGCTCCGGCGGGATGCCGTCCTCGGCGAGCTGGGCCAGCTGCACGCGGGAGGTCCTGATGAGCGTGCGCAGCTCGCTCACCGCCCGTACGGCCGCCGCCGCCGGGTTGTTCAGCTCGTGGGTGAGCCCGGCGGTGATCGTGCCGAGCGCGGTCAGCCGCTGGCGCCGGTCGATGACCTCCCGCTGCATGCGACCGCCCGACATCATGCCGTCGAGCAGGTGCATCGCCATCGGGAACCACTCGGCCACGATGTGCGCGAACTTCCTGGCCGGCAGCAGGAACATCCGGGAGGGCGCCGTGGCCCGCAGGCTGTGCTGGTAGCGCTCCGGGGCCCGGGCGCCGAGGTAGGCGCTGGTGGCCCCGCCGTAGACACCCGGCTGGGAGCTGCGCGGCATGGCGACCGTCCCGGCCGTGACGGTCTCCTGGATCATCTGGATCTCGCCCTCGACCAGCACGGCGAAGCACTCCGCCGGGTCGCCCTGCTGGATGATGATCTCGTCCTGGGCGTAGTTGCGCATCTGGCCGCTGAGAGCCAGCTTGGTGAGCTGGTGGTCCGTCAGGCGCTCGAACAGGAAGAGCTTGCGGAGTTCGTCGATGTCGATCGTCATTGCTTCTCCAGGTAACGATGCACGAGCGCGACTGCCATCGCGCCTTCACCGACGGCGGAGGCCACCCGCTTGATCGACTCGGCCCGCACGTCACCCGCCGCGAGCACTCCCGGCACGTTCGTCTCCAGGAAGTACGGCTCGCGTCTGAGCGTCCAGTTGCGTGGCCGCTTGCCGCCCTGCACCAGGTCCGGCCCGGTCAGCACGAACCCCTTGTCGTCGCGTTCGATCGTCTCGCCGAGCCAGGAGGTGAAGGGCTCGGCGCCGATGAACGCGAACAGCCACTGCGTCTCGGCCACCCACTCCTCGCCCTTCGTCGAGAGCGTGAGGCGCTCCAGGTGCCCGTCACCGGCGGCGCTGGTGATCTGCGTCTGGAAGTGCACCTCGATGTTCGGGAGCGCGTTGATCTGCTCGATGAGGTAGTGCGACATGGACTTCTCCAAACCGTCACCTCTCACCAACAAATGAACCTTGCTCGCAAATCCCGCCAGGTAGACCGCCGCCTGACCGGCCGAGTTGGCCGCGCCGACGATGTAGACCTCGCTGTCCTTGCAGGAGGGCGCCTCGGTCAGTGCCGCGCCGTAGAAGACGCCCCGGCCGACGAAGTCGTCCAGGCCGGGCGCCTCCAGACGGCGATAGGTGACGCCGGTCGCCAGGATCACCGCGTGCGCGGCGATCTCACCGCCCCCCTTGAACCCGACCACCCTGGCCTGGCCGCGCGGCTCCAGATGGCTGACCTTCTGCGCGCTCAGCAGCTCGGCCCCGAACTTCAGCGCCTGCCTGCGCGCCCGGTCGGTCAGCTGCTGGCCGGAGACACCGTCGGGGAAGCCCAGGTAGTTCTCGATCCTGGAGCTCTGACCCGCCTGCCCGCCGGAGGCGTGCGCCTCGATGAGCACGGTGTTGAGCCCCTCGGAGGCGCCGTAGACCGCCGCGCCCAGCCCGGCCGGGCCGCCGCCGATCACGATCAGGTCGTAGAAGTCGGTTGCCGGCGTGGTCGACAGGCCCACCGCCGAGGCGAGCGACGCCTGGTCGGGCGACTGCATCGACACGCCGTCGGCGGTGACCACCAGCGGCAGCCGGCAGTCCGCGCCGACCGCCGCGACGAGCTCCGCGCCCTCCGGGTCCTCGGCCAGCAGCCACTGGTACGGCACGTGGCTGCGGGCCAGGAACTCCCGCACCTTGTACGACGGCGCCGACCACCGGTCGCCCACCACGCGCAGCTCGGCCACCTCAATGCGCTCGGTACGGTGCCAGGCGTCCAGCTGGCCGTCGATCACCGGATAGAACTTCTCCTCCGGCGGATCCCACGGCTTGAGCAGATAGTGGTCGAGGTCGACCACGTTGATCGCCTGGATCGCGGCGTCGGTGTCGGCGTAGGCGGTCAGCAGCACCCGGCGCGCGTACGGATACATGTCCATCGCCGCCTCAAGGAACTGCACCCCGTTCATCTGCGGCATCCGGTAGTCCGCCAAGATCGCGGCCACGTCGTCGCCGCGCAGCCGCATCTCCTTCACCGCCTCCATGCCCTGGTCGGCGGCCTCCGCCCGGACGATTCTGTACTGCTGGCCGTAGCGGCGCCTCAGGTCGCGCGCGACCGCCCGTGATACGCCCGGGTCGTCGTCCACCGTCACGATGACCGGCTTGTCCATGGCCCTACCTTCCCCACGTATGTCCCTTAAGGAAGGATGTCATGTTCTGCCAAGTCAGTGAGCGCTCACTACTAAGATGCGCCCATGAACACGCGCGATCGCATCATCGATGCCGCCGAGCAGGCCATTCACGAATTCGGCATGGCCGGGGCGACCACGAAACGCATCGCGTCGCAGGCGGGCTGCTCCGAGGCGCTGCTCTACAAGCACTTTCCGGGCAAGGAGGCGCTGATCCTGGCGGTGCTGCTCGAACGGCTGCCCGCGCTCGCCCCCGCGCTGGCCACGCTGCGCGAGCGCGTCGGGCAGGGCGACCTGGCGGCCCACCTCACCGAGTTCGCGCTGGCGGCCCTCGACTTCTACGGCCGGGCGGCGGCCATCGGCTCAGGGATGATGTCCGATCCGTCGCTGCTGGATGGGTTCAGGCGCATGCTCGCCACGACGGGCACCGGCCCGCACATGCCGATCGAGGTGCTCGCCGAGATTCTGCGGGCCGAGCAGGAGCTCGGCAGGCTGGACGGCGCGATCGACGCCGGGGCCGCCGCCTCGCTGCTGATGGGCGCCTGCTTCCACCGCGCCCACCTGGCCTTCTTCGCCGACCCGCGGCAGCCGGCCGACGCGTGGGCCGCCGCGATCGTCGCGACGCTCGTCAGGCGATGACGCGGCTCTCCCCGCCGTCGACCAGCATCGAGATCCCGTTCACGAACGAGGCCCGCTCGCTGGCCAGGAACGCCACCACGTCCCCCACCTCCTCGGGGCGCCCGACGCGCCCCACCGGCACCCCGCCGCCCCGCGCGGCCAGGCCCTCGTCGCCGCCCGCCAGCTCCCGCAGCCGCTCGGTGTCGATCGGGCCGGGCAGCACGTTGTTGACCAGGACCCCGTCGCCGCCGACCTCGCGGGCCAGCGTGCGCACGATCCCGGCCACGGCGGAGCGGGTCGCGTTCGACAGGGCCAGGCCGTCGATCGCCTGGCGCACCGACCCGCTGGTGATCGTGATGATGCGGCCCCAGCCGCGGGCGCGCATCTCCGGCAGCACGGCGTACATCAGGCGTACCGTGCCGAGCAGGTTGCGCTGCACCGCGACGTCCCAGTCGCCCAGGCCGGCGTCGACGAACCGGCCCGGGGGCGGTCCGCCCGCGTTGGCCACCAGGATGTCCACGGGGCCGAGCACGTCACGCGTCTCGGCGACCACCCGCACTGCGGCGTCGTGGTCCTCCACGTCCGCGAGCACGGCGTGCACCACGCCGCCGAACTCCTGCAGCTCGACCACCGCGTCGGCCAGCCGTTCCGGATTGCGCGCGCTGACGCAGACGGCACAGCCCTCTCGCGCCAGGCTCTTGGCCGCGGCGAGACCGATGCCCGCGCTGCCTCCGGTGACCAACGCGACCTTGCCCTTGATGCCCAGATCCATGAAGGTGACTATAGGTCGTCAGGCACTCCGTATCCGTGAGAGCTTGTCCGGGTTGAGCAGACCGCACAGGCAGGATCGCGCGGGGCTTCCTGATCTCGGCGTGCTCCGTGGCCTGCCAGCCGGGCCGCGGGTAGAAATGCCGGGGCAAGCATGATGAGGTTGGGACGTGGCGAGAAATCTGATTCTTTCGGGAGGCCTGTTCCATGACTTCGAGGCCACGTCGGTGGCACTCGCCGAAGTACTCGCCGGGGTGGGAATCGAATCCGACATCACCGAGGACATCGCGGGCGCGCTGAGCGAGCCGTCGGAGGTCCAGCTCATCACCGTCAACGCGCTGCGCTGGCAGATGGGCCTCGACCGCTTCGCCGACCTGCGTGACGAGTGGCGCTTCGAACTGCCCGCCGAGGCCCGCACCACCCTGCTCGACCACCTCGACCGGGGTGGCGGCCTGCTGTGCATGCACTCGGCGTCCATCTGCTTCGACGACTGGCAGGGGTGGCCGCGCGTGCTGGGCGGCTGCTGGACCTGGCCCAAGTCCCACCACCCGCCGCTGGGCTGGACCGGGGTACGCGTGCACGGCGGCCACCCGATCGTCGAGGGGCTGCGCGACTTCGACCTGGTGGACGAGGTCTACAGCGACCTCGACGTGCTGCCGGACGTAGAGCCGCTCGCGTCGTCGGCCGGCGGGCAGCCCCTGGTGTGGGCGCGGCCGGTGCGGCGGGGACGGGTCGTGTACGACGCGCTGGGGCACGACGTCAGGTCCTACGAGAACGAGATCCACCGCACGCTGCTGCAACGGGCCGCCCTGTGGCTGCTGAAACGCCCGGTGGCCGTGACCGACTGAGGAGCGCTTACGCGCCGGCCACGAAGCAGCGGATGGCCTTGGCCAGTTCGTCCGGGACGTCCTCGGCCAGGTGGTGGCCGCTGTCCAGGGCGTGCCCGCGCACGTCGGACGCCCACTCGCGCCAGACCGCCAGCGGGTCGCCGTACAGATCCTCCATGTCATCCCTTGTCGCCCAGAGGAAGAGCGTCGGGCACGCGACGCGCCGCCCGGCGGCCTGGTCCGCGTCGTCGGCCGCCCGGTCGACGCCCAGGCCCGCCCGGTAGTCCTCGCACATCGCGTGTACGGTCTCGGGGTCGTGGATCGCCCGGCGGAAGTCCTCGTACGCCTCGGCGCCCATCTGCTCGGGCCCCGTGCCGTACCAGGCGTCCGGGTCGGCGTTGATCACGCGTTCCGCCGGTTTGGCGGTCTGGCCGAGGAAGAACCAGTGCCACCACCTGGCGGCGAAGCCGGCGTCGCAACGGGCGAGGGCCGCACCGATGGGCACGCTGTCGAGCACGACGAGATGCGTGACCGCGTCGGCATGGTCGAACGCCAGCCGCTGGGCCACGTACGCCCCGCGGTCGTGACCGGCGACGGCGAACCGCTCGTGGCCGAGCGAGCGCATCAGCGCGACCATGTCCCCGGCCATCGCGCGCTTGGAGTACGGCTCGTGATCGGCGGTCGTCGGCGGCTTGGACGAGCGCCCGTACCCCCTGAGATCGGGGCAGACCACGGTGTGGTCGGGGGCGAGCAGCGGGGCCACCCGGTGCCAGGTGGCGTGGGTACGTGGATGGCCGTGCAGCAGCAGGACGGGCGGGCCGGAGCCGCCGTGCCGGACGAACAGCTCGGCCTGGCCCACGTCGATCCGGTCGGTCACGAAGTCGTCGAACATTCGCCCGCGCCTACCCCGGCTGACCGCTTCCATCCACGCGCCCGCTCAGGTCTTCCGGAACGCTCAGGTCTTCCGGAACGCTCAGGTCTTCCGGAAGATCGTCGCGCCCGCTCGGGCTTTCCTGAATGCCGCCGACCCGGCGCGCCGACTCCGACTCGTGGGCCAGGCGGCGCAGGGCGTCGAAGGCCCTCCCGTACAGGACCGTGCCCAGCACCAGCGCCTCGACGGCGGCCTCGCGCGGCCCGTCGAACGGCACCGTGTCCATCTCGACCTCGGCCACGAGTCGCTGAGCCGTCTGGGCATAAACCGTCAGGTCGGTCGACAGGCCCAGCTGGCCCAGCCTGACGACGGTCTGGGTGAGTTCGTCCCGCGTCGGGGCGGTGGGGGCGACGTCCCAGCCCAGCTCCCTGATGAGCAGGTCGACCTGGCCGCGCGCCGCGTCCCACTCCTCGCCGGGCTCCGGCTCGATGGTGGGGCCCAGGGCGTACTGGGCGGTGCCGAGCATGTGGTGCACCGAGAGCGACTCGTCGTCCACCGCCTCGATGACCTGTTTGATGGCGGCGACGGGCAGCCGGCCCACTTCGAGCAGCGCCCTGATCAGGCGGAGTCTGCGCAGGTGGGAGTCGTCATAGTCGGCTCTGGTGGCCGCGAGTTGCCGGCCCTGGTGCAGCAGGCCCTCGCGGAGGTAGTACTTGATCGTCGCGATCGCCACACCGGACTCGACACTCAGCTCCGAAACGCGCATCGCTAGATAATAGCGCTATCCAGAGCGCGCGAGATGCCGGGCCGCGTGCACGAGATCGTCCACGTCGGCTTGCCGGTTCCAGAGGAACACCACCTCGAGCGGCGGAATCTCCTCGGCGACGGGGATGAAGGTGAGGCGTTCCGGCACCGGCAGGCCGCCGCGTACGCAGAGCGTGTAGCCGGCGCCGGACTCGACCATGGCGACGGCGGCGTCATGGGTGGGCGCCCCGGGGCCGAGCCGGGGATGCAGGCCGAGCCGGACGAACCCTTCGAGGAACCGGCGCGCACCCGCCACCGCGTCGGACTCCGGCATGACGAGCGGCTCCGTCGCCAGATCGGCCAGCCGCAGCCGCTCGACCGAGGCCAGCCGGTGATCGCGGGGGAGCAGGGCGAGCACCTGAGCCCGCTGGACGAGCATCCGGGCCACGCCTCGGGGCAGCGAGCCGGGGGCGTAGCCGAGCCCGGCCTGAAGGGTTCCGTCCATGAGGGAGATGATCTGCTCGGCCGTGCACATGGGCGCGACCCGCAACCGCGACTCCTGAACCTGCGACAGGAGCCGGGCCACCACATCCCCCAGCCCGTCGGCGACCCCCAGGCGGACCGTCTGCCCCTTGCCCCGAGCGGCCGCCACGGCCCGTTCGAAGGCGTCGACCGCCACCGTGGCCTGGGCCAGGAACACCTCACCCGCCTCGGTGAGCCGCACCCCGCTGGACGAGCGCGTGAACAGCTCGACGCCGATCTCTTTCTCCAGCGCCCTGAGCTGCTCGGAAAGGGTGGGCTGGGCGATGTGGAGCACGGTGGAGGCACGGCGCAGGCTGCCCGCACGGGCGATGGTGATCGCGTAGCGTACGTGGCGTAGATCCATCGCTCACCTCGAGGTGATGGGGATGGGCTATCGTCGCACCTCCGTATTACAGAACGGACTACCCGCTGTGAAGGTTGCCGTGGGGTGACTGTTTCCGCCGCCGGCCGGTGAGTGCCTCTCGCGGCCGACTCGGGGGAGAGACATGCCGAGCAAGCGCTTGTGCGGAAACCGCAGCCGCGTTAGCGTGACGGGCGAGCACCACATGCGTCACCCGCCGGGGTGGATCGCGCCCCGCCCCGGCGAGTGACCCGACGCCCGTCAGCCGGGCAGCCTTCAGCGAGGCAGCCTTCAGCGGGGCAGGAGGTGGGCATGCAGCCCTTCGCCGGCCGGGCGGCCGTGGCCGGTGTCGGCATGACCGCGCTGACGCGCGAGTCCGGCCGCACCGAGCTGGACCTGGCGGTCGAGGCCTGCCGTACGGCGTGCGCCGACGCGGGCATCGCGCCCACGGAGGTGGACGCGGTCCTGAGCTATCACATGAACGACTCGGCCCCCGTCACCCAGGTCGCCCGCGCCCTGCGCATCGACCGGCTGGGCTGGCACAACGACATAGCCGGAGGCGGCACCCAGGCCGCCTCGATCCTGGGCGACGCGGCCATGCTCATACACGCCGGTTTAGCGCGAAATATCCTGATCTATCGGGCGCTTAACGGGCGCTCCGGTAAGCGCATGAACACCGTCTCCACCGGTCCCCAGGAGCGGTTCACCTACGGCATGGCCGGCCCGATCCCGCTCTTCGCCCTGGCCGCGACCCGCTACCTGCACGACACCGGCCTCGGCCCCGAGCACCTGCACGCCGTCGTCGCCCAGTCCAGGGACAACGCCAAGACCAACCCCCGTGCCCTGCGCCGGGAGCCGCTGTCGTTCGAGGAGTACCTGGCCAGACCGTACGTCTGCACGCCACTCCGTACCGTCGACTGCTGCCAGGAGACCGACGGCGCGTGCGCGCTGCTGGTCAGCGGCGTGCTCGGCGGCCCGCGCATCCAGGCCGTCGTGCGCGGCGGCGGCCCCGGCTGCTCATCGATGGACCGCGCGCCGGACGTGAGCGCCGTCTTCTCCGAGTACGTGGCCCCCATGCTGTGGGAGGCGTCGGGCATGCGGCCGTCGGACGTGGACGCGGCACTCCCGTACGACGCCTACTCCTGGCTGGTTCCGCGGCAACTGGCGGACTTCGGCCTGGTCCGTCGCGAGGACCTGGGCCCGTACCTGCTGGAGCGACGCCACGCCTGGATCAACCCGCACGGCGGCCTGCTGTCGGAGGGCTATGTGCACGGCCTGAACAACGTGGCCCAGGCGGTCCGGGAAGTGCGTGGCGGTCGTGAGGTGGCGCTGGCGACGGGCTTCGGCGGCAGTTACGGAAGCGCGGCGCTGCTGGTGGGGTAGCAGGTCAAGAACCGGCCGTGAACGCCGCGTGCGAGGCCCGCCGGTCGGCCTCCGGCAGCAGGTCGCGCGCCGCCAGCCAGGCCGCCGCCCCCGCCGCGTCCCGCGCCGTGGTCACGGTCTCACCGGCCAGCAGCTCGCGTACGGCCTGCCGTACCGGACCGTCGCTCGTCAGCACGCTCCCGGCCAGGACCACCGGCCCCGACCGGTGCACCCGCCGCACCGTGGCGGCCAGGTGCGCGGCGGCCTGGCGGGCGATGCCGAGCGCGAGCGGGTCGCCCGCTTCGGCGGCCTGGCTGACCAGCGCCGACAGGGCGGCCAGGCGCATGTGGTCGGCCTGCGCCAGCCGGACGATCCGATCGGCCACCTTGCGCGGCGTGGGGCCGCGCTCGGCCCCGAGGAAGTGCTCGACGACCAGCTCGACCAGCGGGCCCGCCGAGGAGCCGCGATCCAGCTCGGCGACGACGGCCTTGGCGCCCGCGCGCCCGATCCAGAAGCCCGACCCCGCGTCGCCCAGCAGCCAGCCCAGCCCGTCGGCGATCACGTCCAGCTCGTAGCCGGTGATCCGGGCCGCCACCGCCCCCGTCCCCGAGAGCAGCAGCGAGCCGTCCGGCTCGGGCGACCCCGCGACGTACGCGATCACCGTGTCGCCCATGAGCCGCGGCCCCGAGGCGATGCCGTGCCCCGCCCACACCTTGGCCAGCGCCGGCTCCATCTCGTCGACGAACCCCGAGATCCCGGCCAGCGAGGCGACGACCGACGAGGCGTCCAGCCCGGCCAGAGCCCCGCTGAGCGCGGTCTCGATCGCCGCCACCGCGTTCGCCAGGCCGTGGGCGCTCGGATTGCCCGCGCCCGCCCTGGCGTACCCGACACGGGTGCCGTCGAGCGAGTGCACGGCGATACGGGTGGAGGTGGCGCCGGCATCCACGCCGATGGCGAGTCCGATGGTGAGCGAATTGGTCACGGTCCGATTGTGGGACTTGACTCCGCGGAGAAGCAAGAATAATTTTCGGCGGAAGACCGGGTATCCGGAAGGAATATTCGTGACTTCAGGGGCCCTCGGGCGTGTGGAAACAGAACTACCCGGTTTGCCGGAGGCGTTGCGCAGAGTCGGCGAGGTGATCCTCGGTGATCCGGCCGAGGCGGCCCGGTCGACCATCATCGCGCTGGCCGAGCGCGCGGGCAGCTCGCCCGCGACCGTGACCAGGTTCTGCCGGGCCTTCGGCTTCTCCGGTTACGCCGAGCTGCGCGTGGCGCTGGCCACCGAGACCGGCCGGGCCGCGCAGGCGGGCTGGGGCGCGGGCGTGGGGCACGAGATCGGGCCTGACGACCCGCTCGACTCGGCGATCGAGGTGATGGCCGCGGCCGACGCCCGGCTCATCCAGGACACCGCCGCCCAGCTCGACTCGGAGATCGTCGCCCAGGTGGCCGACGCCATCGTCGCCGCGCGGCGGGTCCTGCTCGTCGGCGTCTCCACCAGCGGGAACGTCGCCACCATGTTCGAGGGCCGGCTGCGCCGCATCGGCATCCCGGGCTGGAGCGCGGGCGACGCGCACGTCGCGCTGTCGGACGCCGCGCTGCTCGGCGCGGGCGACGTCGCGATCGGCATCAGCCATCGGGGCCGGACCCGCGAGGTCATGGAGGCCCTGGCCGAGGCCGGCAGTCACGAGGCCACCACGGTCGCGGTCACCTCGTTCGCCCGCTCGCCGCTCGCCGAGCTGGCCGACCTGGTGCTCACCACCGCCAGCAGGGAGACCACCTTCCGGCTCGGCGGGCTGGCGGCCGTCCACTCGCAGCTGTTCGTGCTCGACGCCGTCTACGTGGCGGTGGCCCAGCGCACTTACGAGCGCACCAACCAGGCGTTCGGGCTCACGATCAGCGCCGTGGAGAGCCATCGGGTGGAGAGAGGCTGAATGACGTTCGCAACGAAGGCCCTGGAGCTGGCACACCAGGTCGTGGAGACACAGGCGGAGCCGGTACGCCGCGCCGCCGCGCTGCTCGTCGCGTCGCTGCGGGCGGGCGGCGTGGTCAACGCGTTCGGATCCGGACATTCCGAGTCGATCGCGATGGAGATCGCCGGACGGGCCGGGGGACTGGTCCCCAGCAACCGGCTCACCCCGCGTGACCTCGTCCTGTACGGCGGCCAGCCGCCGAGCGTGCTCACTCCCGAGCTCGAACGCGATCCGGAGATCGCCCACCGGATCTACGAACTGGCGCCCGTCGCGCCGCAGGACGTGTTCGTGCTGATCTCCAGCTCGGGCATCAACGGAGCCGTGGTCGAGCTGGCCACGATCGTCAAGGACCGCGGCCATCCCCTGATCGCGCTGACCTCGGTCCAGCACAGCAGCCAGATGACCTCGCGCCACCCGTCGGGCCGCAAGCTGCTCGACCTGGCCGACGTCGTGCTGGACAACGGCGCGCCGTACGGGGACGCGATCCTCGAACTGCCGGGCGGCGGCGGTTACGGCGCGATCTCGACCGTCACCTCGGCGTTGCTCGCGCAGATGGTGGTCACCGAGGCGGTGGCCGAGCTCGTGGCGCTCGGCGAGACGCCGCCCATCTACCTGTCGGTCAACGTGGCCGGTGGCGACGAGCACAACAAGGCCCTGGAGAGCCGCTACGCAGGGCGGATCCGACGTGGAGCATGACTAGTCAGGAGTAGAAATATGCCGGACACCCCCCGTTTCACCAGGCGCGAGCTTCTCCGGAGCGCCGCGCTGGTCCCCGTGGCGGGCGCGCTCGCCGCGTGCGCGACCCCGGCCGCGAAGCCGTCGGCCTCGTCGTCGGCCGCCCCGGTCGCGACCAGCGCGGCCAACCCCTTCGGGGTCTCGGACAGCAAGCCGCTTGAGGTGTGGATCTTCGACGGCGGTTTCGGCCAGGACTACGCCAAGAACATCCACCAGCCGCTGTTCAAGTCGAAGTATCCGAAGGTGGAGATCAAGCACAACGCCACCAAGGAGATCACCAAGGTCCTCCAGCCGAGGTTCGCCGGCGGCAACCCGCCCGACGTGATCGACAACTCGGGTGCCAACGCCATGGACTTCGGCGCGCTCGCCCAGGACGGCCAGCTCCAGGACCTCACCCCGCTGCTCGACGCGCCTTCGTGGGACGACCCGAGCATTAAGGTCAGGGACACCATCGACCCGGCCGTCATCGACATCGGCACCATGGACGGCACGTTCAGCGTGCTCGGCTACGTCAACTACATCTTCGGCATCTGGTATTCGCAGAAGGCGTTCAAGGACAACGGCTGGGCGCCCCCCAAGACGTGGGACGAGTTCCTCAAGCTCAACGAAACGATCAAAAAGTCCGGCAAGATGGCCCCCTTCACCTACGCCGGAAAATTCCCGCAATATCTGTACGAAGTGCTGCTCACCATGGCCGCGAAGATCGGCGGCCCCGAGGTCCTCGTCAACATCGACAACCTCGAGGACGGCGCCTGGACCACGGAGGCCATGAAGACCTCCGCCACGGCCTGGGCCGAGATCGGTGCCAAGTACCTCCTGGAGGGCACCGCCGGCCTCGACCACGTGCAGACCCAGACCGCCCAGAACAAGTACAAGGTGGCCATGCTGCCCTCCGGCTCCTGGCTGGAGAACGAGCAGAAGACCACCACTCCGGCCGACTTCGAGTACGGCATGTTCCCCGTCCCCGACTTCACCAGCTCCGACAAGATGCCCTACGGCACGCTGCACAGCCAGCCGAGCGAGAACTTCATCGTCCCCGCCAAGGGCGCCAACCCGCAGGGCGGCATGGAGTACCTGCGGGCCATGCTGTCGAAGAAGGCGGCCGGCGAGTTCAGCGAGATGGTCAAGACCGTCTCGACGGTCAAGGGCGCGGGTGAGGGCCGCCAGTTGTCCCCGGGCGCCGCGAGCGCGACCAAGGCCTACACCGAGGCCGGCGCGAACATCGTCTACTACCGCTGGCAGACGTGGTACCTCCAGCTCAAGGACGAGGCCGTCGCCGCCACCGGTGAGCTCATGACCGGCGGCCTCACGCCGGACAAGTATCTGGAGCGCATCCAGAAGAAGTCCGACGAGATCAAGAAGGACTCCTCGATCAAGAAGTACAAGCGCTGATGTTGTTCAACAGGTATCGCCGAGGGCTGTTCATCACCGCGTTCCTGGCAGCCCCGGTGACCCTTTACCTGATCTATGTGATCTCTCCATACATCCAGGCGTTCTACATCTCGATGACGGACTGGCGCGGCGTCTCGGCCACGCCGGCCTTCATCGGGCTGGAGAACTTCCGCCGGCTCCTCGAAGACGGGACGTTCTGGAAAGCGGTCACGCACAATGCTGGGCTGCTCGTCCTGCTGCCCCTGATCACGATCATCATCGCCCTGTTCTTCTCCTTCCTCCTCAACGTGGGCGGCGGCGGGCGGGCCGTGGGCGGGATCAGGGGCTCCAAGTTCTACCGCGTGGTGTTCTTCTTCCCGCAGGTGCTGGCCGTCGCGGTGGTGGCGGTGCTGTTCCAGCAGGTGTTCCGGCCGGACGGCAGCGGGATGCTGAACGCGCCGCTGATGGCGCTGGGCGGCAAGCCGATCGGCTTCCTGTCGGACCCGGGTGTCGCGTTCTGGTCGGTGCTCGGCGTCATGGTCTGGCAGGCGGTCGGGTTCTACGTGGTGCTCTTCTCCGCCGGACTCGCCTCCATCCCGAAGGACATGTTCGAGGCGGCGCAGATCGACGGCGCCGGGCGGCTGAGCCTGTTCTTCCGCATCACCCTGCCGCTGCTCTGGGACACCATCCAGGTGGCCTGGGTCTACCTCGGCATCATCGCCCTCGACGTGTTCGCGATCGTGTGGGTGATGACCGACCAGCACGGCGGCCCCGACTGGTCGACCACGGTCATGGCGGCCGAGGTCTACCGCAACGCCTTCCAATACTTCCGCTTCGGATACGCCTCGGCCCTGGGCGTCGTGATGTTCTTCTTCACCGTCGGGTTCGCGATCCTTTCGCTGCGTCTGACGCGGCGCGAACGAATCGAGTACTGATGACGACGACCTCGTGGACGGTGGCGAACTCCCGCAAGCTGGCCCGCCAGGAGAGCCGGAAACGGCTCGGGCCGATGGCGATCCTGTCGCACGTCGCGCTGCTGCTGTGGACCGTGCTCACGGTGGTGCCGATCCTGTGGACGTTCCTGGCGTCGGTCAAGAGCGAGGACGAGATCTTCGGCGACGCCTGGTCCCTGCCGGCCAGCCTGCGCTGGGACAACTTCGCCAGGGCCTGGGAGCAGGCGCACATCGGCCAGTACATGCTCAACAGCGTCATCGTGGTCGCCTTCAGCGTGTTCGGCACGATGCTGCTCGGCTCGATGGCCGCGTACGTGCTGTCGCGCTACCCCTTCCGCGGTAACCGGGCCGTCTACCTGCTGTTCGTGTCGGGCCTGGCCTTCCCGGTCTACCTGGCGCTGTCGCCGCTGTTCTTCGTCGTGCAGAACATGGGTAACGTCCCGCTGATCGGCCCGTTCATCGGCCTGAACACCCACGCCGGCCTCGTGCTGGTCTACATCGCCTACTCGATGCCGTTCACGGTGTTCTTCCTGTCGGCCTTCTTCCGTACGCTGCCCACGGCCGTGGCGGAGGCGGCCATGGTCGACGGCGCCTCGCACACCCGGGTGTTCTTCCAGATCATGCTGCCCATGGCCAGACCGGGCCTGGTCAGCATCACGATCTTCAACATCCTCGGCCAGTGGAACCAGTACCAGCTGCCGCTGGTGCTGCTGCAGGAGCGCGACAAGTGGGTGCTCACGCAGGGCATCGCCGACATCTCGACGGCCGCGGGCTATGACCAGGACTGGTCGGCCCTGTTCGCCGCCCTGACGCTGGCCATCCTGCCCATGCTGGTCGTCTACACGGTCTTCCAGCGCCAGATCCAGTCGGGGCTGACCGCGGGGGCGCTCAAGTAATTATCCTCTCGCGCACCCGACCCGCCGGGCCTAGGCTGCTGGTGTGATCGGCGACATCCGCGCGTTGCTGGCCCGCCACCTCCCCGACGTCGAGGTGCGCTCTCTGACCGAGTCCGGGCAGGGCCTGGACCACGAGGTCTACGAGGTCAACGGTGAGTTGATCGTCCGGGGCGGCAAGGCCACCGATCCGGTGGCCACCCGCCGCGAGGTCGAGCTGCTGGCCGCGGTCCGCGAGCTGGCCACCGTGGCGGTGCCCGAGGTGGTCTTCGCCGACTACGAGCAGGGCGTGATCGCCTACCGCAAGCTGCCGGGCGAGCCGCTCAACCAGCACCCGGTGCCGGACCCCGCGGCGCTGGCCGCCCCGCTCGGCCGCCTGCTGAGCGCCCTGCACAGTGCCCCGGTCGATGACCTGCGCGCGCTGGCGCCGCCCGACCTCTACCCGGCGCCCACCCTGCTGGTGGACGCCGGGCTCGACTACCGCGACGTCGAGGGGCACGTGCCGGCGGAGCGGCGCCCGCTGGTGGAGCGGTTCTTACGCGACACACCGCCCGACGAGCCGCGTGACCTGCGCTTCTGCCACAACGACCTGGGCAGCGAGCACCTCCTGGCCGACGCCGCGACCAGCACGCTGACGGGCGTCATCGACTGGACGGACGCCGCTCTCACCGACCCGGCGCACGACTTCGCGCTCATCTACCGCGACCTGGGCCCCGAGGTCTTCGAGCGGACCCTGGCGCACTACGACCGCGACTTCGACGAGCGCGACCGGGACAGGGTCGTCTTCTACGCCAGGTGCGCGCTCATCGAGGACCTCGCCTACGGCCTGAGCACCGGCCCCCGCCACTACGCCGACGCCGCCCTGGCCCACCTCGAGTGGACCTTCAGCTGATCACCTAGCGCTGAGCTCGTCGCGCAGCCGCTCGGTCGCGCCGACCACGTTCGCCAGCGCCGCCTCCACCTGCTCATAGGTACGGGTCTTCAGCCCGCAGTCCGGATTCACCCAGACCCGCTCGGCGGGCAGCACCTTCAGCGTCTCCCGCAACAACTCCTCAACCTCGGCCTGGCTCGGCACTCTAGGCGAGTGGATGTCGTAGACGCCCGGCCCGAGCCCCCGCCCGAAGGAGCCCACGGCCCCCAGGATCCGGGCCCCGGAGCGGGCCGACTCGATCGTGGTGACGTCGGCGTCCAGGCCGTCGATCGCCGCGAGGATCTGGTCGGCGTCCGAATAACACAGGTGCGTGTGGATCTGAATGCGGTCGCTGGCCCCCGAGGTGGCCCGCCGGTACGCGGCCACGGCCCACTCCAGGTAGTCGGCCTGCGAGGCCCGCCTGAGGGGCAGCAGCTCGCGCAGCGCGGGCTCGTCCACCTGGATGATCGACACACCCGCCGCCTCCAGGTCGCGTACCTCGTCCCGGACCGCGTCGGCCACCTGGAACACCACGTCGCGCAGCGGCAGGTCGTCGCGGACGAACGACCAGGCGACGATCGTGACGGGACCGGTGAGCATGCCCTTGACCGGCTTGTCCGTCAGCGACTGCGCGTGGCGCGCCCACCGTACGGTGATCGGCGCGGCCCGCCCGACGTCGCCGTGCAGGATCGGCGGCCTGGTGCACCGGGAGCCGTAGGACTGGACCCAGCCGTTGGCGGTCACCGCGAAGCCGTCGAGGTGCTCGGCGAAGTACTGGACCATGTCGTTGCGCTCCGGCTCGCCGTGCACGAGGACGTCGAGGCCGAGCCGTTCCTGCAGCCGGATGACCCGCTCGATCTCCGCCTCGACCCGCCGCTCGTAGTCGGCCTCCGGCAGCGTGCCCGCCACCACGGCCGCGCGGGCCGCGCGCAGCTCGCCGGTCTGCGGGAACGACCCGATCGTGGTGCTCGGCAGCACCGGCAGCCGCAGGTGCGCGGCCTGGGCCGCGGCGCGCTCCGCGTACGGTCCGCGCCCCTCGAACACGATCGGGTCCGCCAGCGCCACCGACGCGGCCGGCGCCTCGGCGCCCCGGAAGTCGGTGCGCGCCAGTTCGACCACCTCCGCCACCTTCTGCTCGGCGAAGGCCAGCCGCGCCCGCAGCGCCGGGTCGAGCCCTTCTTCCCCCGCCACGTCGTAGGGCACGTGCAGGAGCGAGCACGAGGTGCTGACCACCACGTCCGCCGCGTGCTCCCGCACCGCCCGCAGCAGGCTCAGGGCCCGCCCGGGAGCGGTACGCCACACGTCCCGCCCGGACACCACACCCGCCACCACGGTCTTGCCCGCCAGCGCCGGCAGCCGGTCCAGGCCGCCGCGCACCAGGTCCACCCCGATCGCCTCCACCGGCGTCGCGGCCAGGACGGGCAGCGCCTCGCCCAGATCACCGAAGTAGGAGGCGACGAACAGCCCGGGACGCGAAGGCGCGGCCCCCAGCCGCTCGTAGGCGGCCGTGACGGCGGCCAGTTCCTCGGACGTCCGGTCGGCAACCAGCGCGGGCTCGTCGAGCTGCACCCACTCCACGCCCTCGGCCGCCAGGATCGCCAGCAGCTCCTCGTAGCAGCCCAGCACCTCGTCCAGCCGCTCCAGCGCCCCGGCCAGCAGCAGGAACGTCACCGGCCCCACCACCACGGGCCGCGTCTCGAAGCCCAGCTCCCGTGCCTGCCGCAGCTCGGCGAGCGGCTTGGCCGGGTCGAGCTTGAACACGGTCTCGGCGTCGATCTCCGGGACGATGTAGTGGTAGTTCGTGTCGAACCACTTCGTCATCCGCAGCGGCGCCAGCCCGGCGGTGCCTCTGGCCATCGCGAAGTAGGGGTCCTCCGCTTCGAGGTAGCGCCGTGGCACCGCGCCGAGCAGCACGGCCGTGTCGAGCACCTGGTCATAGAGGGAGAAGGTGTTGGACGGCAGTCCGGCCAGGCCCAGCTCGTCGAGCCGCCGCCAGGTCCGTTCCCGGATCTCGGCGCCCGTCTCCTCCAGCTCCGCCCGGGTCGAGCGGCCGTCCCAGTAGGACTCCAGGGCCCGCTTCAGCTCCCTTCGCGGGCCGATCCTCGGATATCCGAGCACGGTGGACCGGGGAAATGACGACATTGACTTGCTCCCTGCGTTGACTAGATCGAACGCGGAGAATCCACCACAGCGGCCCCGTCTGATGCATCCTGTATTCGTGCTGCTTATGCTCAAGGAGGTCCAGTGCTTCGCCCGCGTGGCGGCCCGGCTCAGCTTCTCGATCGCCGCCGCCGACCTGGGAATGTCCCAGCCCGCCATGAGCCAGGCCATCACCAGGCTGGAGCGCGCGGCCGGGACCAGGTTGTTCGACCGGTCCGCCCGCGCGGTGCGGCTGACCGCCGAGGGCAGGGCGCTGCTTCCGCACGCCGACGAGCTGCTGACCGCCGCTGCCGCGTTCGCGGCCGAAGCCGCCCGGCTGGCCCGGCCGACCATTCATCTTGCTTATCCACCGCTTGTCGGCGCGCTGGCCGCCCGGGTAGCCCGCCGGTTGGCGGCCCGCACCCCGGCCATCGGCGTGGAGCTCACGGTCGCCGGTCGTGGGGCGGCCGCCGACGCGCTGGAGCGGGGTGAGGTGTCGGCGGCGATCCTGGCCACCCCCGCGCCCGCGCGGTTCGTCACCGCCGCCAGGTTCCACGTCTCGGTGGACCAGCTCGCGGTGCCGCTGGGGCACGCGCTGGCGCCGAGGGCCAAGGTCGGCGCCGGGGACCTGGCCGGGCAGGTGCTGCTGACCCCCGGCAGCCGGGCGTGGGCCGGGCTGCCGGGGCGTTCGCGCATGGTGGCCGACGACGACTTCGCCGCCGCGCTCGACCTGGTCGCGGCGGGTGCCGGGGTGCTGCCGATCCCGCAGCTGCTGGCCAGGACCATCCGCCGCGACGACCTGAGGTTCGTCCCGCTCGACGCGGGCGAGCTGCGCATCACGTACGCGCTGGCCTGGGCCAGGGAGCGGGTCACGCCCGAGCTGATGGCCCTGGTGCAGGCCGTACAGGATGCCTTGTGGACTAGGTAGTCGGTAAGTTGCGCAGGGCCTCGCGGCGGCTCAGACCGGAGATGCCCTTGGCGCGTACATAGCGGATGACCTCGGCCGGGTTGGTCTTGGCGTACTCGCGCAGCGCCCAGCCGATCGCCTTGCGGGCGAAGAAGTCGTTGTCCGACAGGCTCGGCTCGATGCAGGCGTAGAGCAGGGCCGTGTCGGTGCGGGCCTTGAACCGGTTCTGGCTCAGGATCGCGGTGCGGCGCTTCCACAGGTCGCCGTCGCGCGCCCAGTCCAGCATGAGCGGGCGCATCGAGTCGGGGAAGGCGGTCAGCAGGCCGCCGATCCGGTGCGTGGCCAGCTCGTCGACCAGGTCCCACCAGGCCCCGCTGACGATCATCTCCTCGTACATCGGCACCGTGTAGAGGGTCTGGAACTCCCGGTAGTGGTGATAGCCGGTCAGATCGATCGCCGCGTAGCGCTCCTCGCGGTATTCGGCCTCGCGCCACAGGCCGAGCACCGCCCGGCGCCACTCCGGCGCCGTGCCGATGCGGTGGGCCGAGAAGACCCGCCGCAGCACGGCCCGCCTCCGCACCGCCTGGACACCGAGGAAGGGCATGTCGGACTTCATGTACGCGCGCATCGTGGCGGCCTTCTCGGGCTCCGCCGCCTCCCGCAGTGCCTGACGCACCGCCTTACCAAGCGTCATGCCTGCTGGCTGGTCCGCTCACCCGTGGCCAGGCCGTCGAAGAGCACGGTGATGTAGTGCTCGGCCAGACCCGTCGTGTTGAGCCGCCCGCCGGGACGGAACCAGCGCACCGCCACCCAGATCGTGTCGCGGATCATCCGGTAGGTGAGCTTCGGGTCCACGTCGGCGCGGAACTGCCCGGCCGCCTGGCCCGCCTTGATCTGCGCGACCCAGATCTGCTCGACCTCGTCCTCGGCCTTGACCAGGTAGTTGAACCGCTCGAACTGCCGCAGATAGTTCCAGTCGTTCTGCATGACGGTGATCGCGGCCCGGTGCGGCTCCAGCGTGCCGAAGCCGATGCGCACCATCTCCGACAGGATCGTGCGCGGGTCGGAGCCCGAGGCGATCGCCGTGCGGTAGCGGGCGACCAGGTCGTCGAGGAAGGTGGAGAGCACCTCGTCGACGATGGTCTCCTTGGAATCGAAATGGTGATAGAGACTTCCCGAGAGGATGCCCGCCTCGTCGGCGATCTCGCGTACGGTCGTGGCCTGGAAGCCCTTGCGGGCGAAGAGCTCCGCGGCGAGCTTGACGAGGTGGTCACGGCGCTCCGACGCCGGCCCGGACGAGGTCGCGCGCTGGCGCTTCGCCGGGGCGGCCGCGCTCTGCCCGGAGTTCTTTCGCGTTGTCACGCCTCCCATTATGAGCCCTCAGACAATCGCTTGTTCACCGAACCCGCCCAGCTCACCCGGCATTCCGCACGCGACCAAGCGCTTGCTACGATGCGGGAGTGAACGAGGCATACATCGTCGGCGCGGTCAGGACCCCGGTCGGGCGCAGGAACGGCGGCCTCGCCGGCGCCCACCCCGCCGACCTCGGCGCGCACGTACTCCAAGAGCTGATGACCCGCACGGGCGCCGATCCGGCGGCCGTGGAGGACGTGGTGTTCGGCTGCGTGGACACCATCGGACCGCAGGCCGGCGACATCGCCCGCACCTGCTGGCTCGCCGCGGGGCTGCCGGAGGAGGTGCCCGGCGTCACGGTCGACCGCCAGTGCGGCTCCTCGCAGCAGGCACTGCACTTCGCCGCCCAGGCCGTGCTCTCGGGCACCAGCGACCTCGTGGTGGCCGGCGGCGTACAGAACATGAGCATGATCCCCATCTCCTCGGCGATGCTCGCCGGCCGGCCTCTCGGGCACGACACCCCCTTCGGCGGCTCCAAGGGCTGGCTCTCCCGGTACGGCACGCAGGAGGTCTCCCAGTTCACCGGAGCCGAACAGATCGCCGTCAAGTGGGACATCTCCCGAGAGGACATGGAGGCGTTCGCCTACGAGTCGCACCGCCGGGCCATCGCCGCCATCGACACCGGCCGCTTCGCGGGCCAGATCACCCCCTACGAGGGCGTCACCGCCGACGAGGGTCCGCGCCGCGACACCACTCCCGCCAAGATGGCCGGGCTCCAGCCCCTGGTCGAGGACGGGCGCCTCACCGCCGCCCTGGCCTCGCAGATCTCCGACGGCGCCGCCGCCCTGCTCATCGCGTCGCCGCGGGCCGTACGGGAGCACGGACTGCGCCCGCGCGCCCGCGTGCACCACCTGTCGGTGCGCGGCGGTGACCCCATCATGATGCTCGCGGCGCCGATCCAGGCCACGGAGCACGCGCTGCGCAAGACCGGGATGACGATCGGCGACATCGACGCGGTGGAGATCAACGAGGCGTTCGCCTCGGTCGTGCTCGCCTGGCTGAAGGAGAGCGGCGCCGACCCCGCCAGGGTCAACCCGAACGGCGGCGCGATCGCGCTCGGCCACCCGCTCGGCGCGACCGGCGCGGTCCTGGCCGTGAAGCTGCTGCACGAGCTGGAGCGGACCGGCGGCCGGTACGGCCTGCAGACGATGTGCGAAGGAGGTGGCCAGGCGAACGTCACCATCATCGAACGCCTATGACGTCCGGCGATGCCACTAGCAAATAGGAAACTTTCCTATTAGATTGCGGGTCATGCTCAAGAGCGGTGACCTGCTGTGCCTTGCCGATGCCGTAATCCTGCCCGGGTTCGGGGGAACGACCCCGCCCGACTGGCTCCGCCGCCGCCTGGGGGAGGGGCTGGCCGGGGTGGTGCTGTTCACCCGCAACATCACGGGAGCGGCCCAGGTGGCCGAACTGACCGCCGCCCTGCGCGCGGAGAACCCCGCCGTCATGATCGGCATCGACGAGGAGTCGGGCGAGGTGACCCGGCTGGAGGTCGCCACCGGCAGCAGCCGTCCCGGCGGCTACGCGCTCGGCGTCGTGGACGACGTGACGCTGACCGAGGCCGTGGCCAGGAACCTCGGGGCGGACCTGGCGGCCGCGGGCATCACGATCGACTTCGCCCCCTCGGCCGACGTGAACTCCAACCCCGACAACCCGGTCATCGGCCTGCGCTCCTTCGGCGCCGACGCCGCGCTGGTCTCCCGGCACACCAGGGCGTTCGTCCGCGGCCTGCAGTCCGCCGGGGTGGCCGCCTGCGCCAAGCACTTCCCCGGCCACGGTGACACCTCGATCGACTCCCACCACGGCGTGCCCGTGGTCGCCACCGACGGGATCGAGGACGCGCTCGGCCCCTTCCGCGCCGCGATCCAGGAAGGCGTCAAGGCCGTCATGACCGGTCACCTGCTGGTGCCCGCGTACGACGCCGTCCTGCCCGCCACGCTCAGCCCCAAGGTGCTCACCGGGCTGCTCCGCGAGGAACTGGGCTTCGACGGCCTGATCATCACCGACGGCATCGAGATGGCCGCCGTCTCCGGGCCGTACGGGATCGGGGGCGCCGCCGCCCGCGCCATCGCCGCCGGGGCCGACGCCATCTGCGTCGGCGGCGAGCACTCAGGCGAGGCGACCGCCGTCGAGGTGCGCGACGCGATAGCCGAAGCCGTGCGCGACGGCCTGCTGCCGGAGGAGCGCCTGGCCGACGCCGCGCGCCGGGTCGGCGAGCTGGCCGCCTGGACCGCCGCCTCGGGCATCCCGGATCCCGAGGACGGCTACCTCGGCCTGGTCGCAGCCCGCCGCGCGCTCAGGATCACCCGCCGCACGAGCGACCCCGTCCTGCCGCTCACCTCCGCGGCGCACGTGGTGGAGCTGGCCCCCGAGATGAACCTGGCCATCGACAAGAACACGCCGTGGGGCGTCGGTGAACCCCTGGGCAGACTGCTGCCCGGCACCACCGTGACCCGGCTCGCGGCCGGCGAGGCGACCGGGGCCGTGCTGGAACGGCTCATCGCCGCCGCGGCCGGGCACCCCCTCGTCGTCGTGGTCCGCGACGCGCACCGCCACCCCTGGCAGAGCGAGGCACTGCGGCACCTGCTCAGCGCCCGCCCCGACGCCGTGGTGGTCGAGATGGGCCTGCCCGCCAGGTCCGACCTGGGTGCCGTGCACATCGCCACGTACGGCTCGGCCAGGGTCTGCGGCCAGGCCGCCGCCGAACTGATCACCGGTACCCTTTGACACCGTGAACTTCGACGGCGAGGACCTCTCCCAGACCACGCTCACCGACCGGCTCGCGCCGGACGAGACCCACGTCTTCCGCGACTGCGACCTGACCGAGGCCGACCTCCGGCGGGCCCCGCTGGCCGGCGCCCGCTTCGAGTCGTGTGTGCTCGAACAGACCGACTTCCGGCGGGCCGACCTCGACGGCGCGGTGTTCACGGGCGGCGGCGGGATGCGGATCAGGTTCAACGACGCCGAGCTCATCGACGTGACGTTCACCGACGTGGACCTGTCCTCCGCCCAGTTCGGCGGGGCGCTGGTGACGGACGTGACCTTCACCGGGTGCCGCATGATCGGCGCGTCGCTCACCGCGGCGCGCGGCACCGGCTTCAAGGTCTCCCGGTCCAACCTGACCATGGCCAACCTCGGCGGCTGCTCGCTGCGCGGGGAGCTCATCGAGGGCGTCCGCTTCGACGACGCCGACCTGTCGGGCTGCGACTTCACCGAGGCGACGTTCAGCGACTGCCGGTTGCGCGGCACCAAGTTGCTCAAGACCGTTTTCACCAAGGCCGACCTGCGCGGCGCCGACCTGGGCGAGCCCGACGACACCAAGCTGCGGGCCTTCCAGGGGGCGACGATCAACCCCACCCAGGCGGCGGCCATCCTGGCCGCCCGCGGCATCACGGTGCTCTGAACCGCTCCATCACTGTCTCCGCCTCGGACATGACTCGCTCGATCAGCTCCCGGCAGGACGGCAGGTCGTCGAGCACCCCGACCACCTGCCCGGAGGCCATCACCCCCAGGTCGGCCCGCCCCTCGACCATCGCGGCCCGCAGCAGCACCGGCGTGTTGGCCGCCTGCAGCACCTGCGCCCAGGTCAGCTCGCGGCCGTGCCGCATCCGGCGCCCCTCACGGATCATCTGGGCCCACGTCAGCCCCGACAGCCGCTTGAACCTGGCACCGTTGACCACGGCCCTGAGCAGCCGGGAGCGCTCCAGCGACTCCACGAACGGCGTCCTGAGCACCCGATGCGGCACACCGTCGACCCGGGTGGTGACCAGCGTGTCGGCCGCCGCCAGGTAGACCTTCTTCACCTCGTCCGGCACCGATGAGTCGCTCGTCAGCAGGAACCGGGTGCCCATCGCGATGCCGCACGCCCCGTACGCCAGCGCCGCCACCAGCCCGCGCCCGTCGAAGAACCCGCCCGCCGCGATCACCGGGATGTCCACCGCGTCCACCACCTGGGGGAGCAGCAGCGTCGTCGCGACCGGCCCGGTGTGGCCGCCGCCCTCGCCGCCCTGCACGATCACCGCGTCCACGCCCCAGGCGGCCACCTTCTCGGCGTGCCGCCGCGCGCCCACGGACGGGATCGTCACCACGCCCGCGCCCTTCAGCCGCTCGATCAGCTCCCGCCGCGGGGCCAGCGCGAACGACGCCACGCGCACGCCCTCCCGGATCATCACCTCCACCCGTTCGGCCGCGTCGTCGGCGTCGGAGCGGATGTTCACCCCGAACGGGGCGTCCGTCCGCTCCCGCACACCGTTGATCGCCTCGGTCATCTCGCCGACGGACATCGTGGCGGCCGCGATGATCCCGAGCCCGCCCGCCTCCGAGGTGGCCGCGGCGAGCCGCGCGCCGGCGACGTACCCCATCCCGGTCTGCACGATCGGATACCGGCACCCCACGAGGTCGGTCAGCGCGGTTCTCACGCCGCCCCCTCCAGGCGGTCGCACGCTTTCCTCATGCGGCCACCTCGCGCTCGCGGGACCCGCGCGGGTCGAGCACCTCCTTCAGCAGCCTGCTCTCCTCGGCGGTCGGTTCCCGGGTCTCGGGTACGTCCTCAGGGACCGTCAACTCGAACCCCGTCGCCGCGACCACCTCCGCGACACTCACCCCCGGATGCACCGAGGCCAGCCGCATCGACCCGTCCGGCGTGCGGAAGTCGAGCACGGCCAGGTTCGTCACCACCCGCCGCAGGTCGAAGGCACCCTTGTCGGTCCCGAGACCGCTGACCACGTCCACTCGCGGCACGAACACCTTGGGGGAGTGCCGGGGGATCCAGTAGCTCGTCGGGCCGCAGCGCGTGTTGCCCGGCGCGCCGCGTACGCCGAGGAGCTGCGCCTTGGGCCGCGCCCAGTCGCCGATGCAGGAGATGTTCGTGTTGCCGAAGCGGTCGATCTGGCTCGCGCCGAGCATCACGTGCCGCCGGCCGTTCAGCACCAGCCACAGGTGATCGCGGAACGGCAGCCAGCCCTCCACCACCTCGGGCCGCTCACCCAGCGCCGGTACGTCGCCCGTCAGCAGGCAGACACCGTCATGCGTGAGCAGGTCGGGCTCGAACGTCAGCCTGGCCAGCCGGGCCGCCAGCACGGTGATCGCCCCGCCGATCCCGGCCGCGAGGATCTCCCCATCGCCTCTGAACGCCTCCGCGCAGGCGACCACGCACACATCAGCCCTGCTCACGGAACTCCTCCCATGGCGTGTCCACGTAGCGCCGCTGCTCCTGCTCGTCGCGGCCGTAGTCGGGCTCGCACGCGGTGAACCCCGCGCCGCCCGGCGTCTCGACCACGCCGCTCACCATCGACCGGCTGATCAGCAGCGACTGCACCGGCCCCTCCTTCAGCAGGTCGGCGGTGTCCACCAGCCGCTCGCACGACACGAAGCACCGGGCCGCCGCTTTGGCGTAGAGGTCGTCGAAGTACGGATCCGGGCCCAGGTACTGCGCGTTGCCGCGCCGGTCCGCCCGGTTGAGGTGCACCAGCGCGACGTCCATGGTCAGCGCGGGCACGGCGACCAGCTCCTCCCCGTCCTCGTACGGCGAGCGGACGGTGCGCAGATCGGGGTTGACCCGCATGACGTCGGAGCCGAGACCGGCCCGCGTGGGCAGGAACGGCAGCCGGTGCGCCGCCGCCAGCAACCCGAACATGAACATGCCCTCGTCATACTCGGTGAACTCGACCGTGCCGCCCTGCCTGGCCCGCCTGAAGTGCGGTTCGAGCGGGATGGAGTCCAGCGTCACGAACGGGGCCACCACCCTGCGCACCTTCCCGGCGGCGCAGAGCATGCCGACGTCCGGGCCGCCGTAGGAGATGAGGGTGAGATCCCGGACGTCCGACCGCAGCAGGCCGGCGACCAGCGCCATCGGCTTGCGGCGCGATCCCCAGCCGCCGATGCCGACCGTCATGCCGCTCTCGACCTGGGCCGCGACCTCCTCGACGGACATGACCTTGCTCACGAGCCCTCCACGAAGCGGTCCCGGTGCCTGTCGCCCGCGCCCATCAGGTTCAGCTCGAACGTGAAGCCCTGCTCGAAGCGGTAGGAGCGCTTCACGTCCACCGGGTCGATGCCGTTGAGCGACTCCTTGGCGCGGCGGATCACGTACGGGTCCTTGTCCGCGATCTGGCCCGCCACCTCCAGCGCCGCGTCCCGCAGCTTGTCCCGCGGCACCACCTCCAGCACCGAGCCGAACGCGTGCAGCTCGGCCGCCGTCACGTTCCGGCACGTGTAGACCATGGCGCGCATGAGGTGCTGCGGCACCAGCCGGGACAGGTGGGTGGCGGCGCCGAGCGCGCCCCTGTCCACCTCGGGCAGGCCGAAGTAGGCGTCCTCGCTGGCCAGCACGATGTCCGCGTTGCCCACCAGGCCCACGCCGCCGCCGACGCAGTGGCCGTGCACGGCGACGATCACGGGCACCGGGCAGTCGTACACGGCCGCGAACGCCGCGAAGCACCCCCTGTTCGCGTTTATCAGGGCGGTGTGGCCCTCGGTGGCCTGCATCTCCTTGATGTCCACGCCGGCGTTGAAGCCCCGGCCCTCGGCTCGTAGTACGACGACCCTGGTCTCTTCGTCCTGCCCGGCGGCCGTCACGGCGCCGGCCAGCTCGTGCCAGGCTCGCGCCGGCAGCGCGTTCACCGGTGGGACGTCGACGACGACCTCGGCGATCGGGCCGTCCCGCAGCGTGATTCCCATCCCGCTCCCTGGTTGCACCTAACGCTTGCTTGGTACGGTAGCACCCGTGACGGTGACTTACGACTACACGGGCAAGGTCGTCCTGGTGACCGGTGGGACTCGGGGGATCGGCGCGGGCATCGCCACCGCCTTCGCGACGGCCGGCGCCGAAGTGATCGTCTGCGCCCGCCACGACCCGCCACCTGCGCCCCTGGGCACGCCTTCGCTGGGGCCTTCGGCCGTGGATGCGGCGCCGGTCGAAGGGGTGCGGTTCGTGCGGGCCGATGTGCGGGACGCCGACGACCTCGAGCGGCTGTTCTCCGGGCTCGACCGCCTGGACGTGGTGGTCAACAACGCGGGCGGCTCGCCGTACGCACCGCTGGAGGGCACCTCTCCACGCCTGCACGCGCGTGTCGTCGAGCTCAATCTGATCGCCCCGATGCTCGTCGCGCAGCGCGCCTACCCGCTGCTCGCCGCCTCGGGCGGCTCCGTCGTGATGATCGGCAGCTCCAGTGGCGTGCGGCCCTCGCCGGGCACCTCGGCGTACGGCGCGGCCAAGGCGGGGCTGCATCACCTGGCGAACTGCCTGGCCGCCGAATGGGCTCCTGACGTACGCGTCAACACGGTCGTCGTCGGACTGGCCGCCACGGAGGACTCCGCCGACCACTACGGCGGTAAGGACGTGGGGACCGCCATCCCGGCCGGGCGGATGGCGACGCCCGCCGACGTGGCCTCGGTCTGCCTGTGGCTGGCCGCGCCCGGTTATGTGACAGGGGCGCAGGTACACGTGCACGGAGGCGGCGAGATTCCCGCCTGGCAAAACCTGGCTTCAAAAGATATTTCCTGATATCTCTGCCTGATCTTCCTGGGAGGTCCGTGTGGGAATCTGTGACGGCCGCGTCGTGATCGTGACCGGAGCCGGGCGGGGCATCGGGAGGGAGCACGCGCTGGAGTTCGCCAGGCAGGGCGCCCGCGTCGTGGTCAACGACCTGGGCACCGGCCTCGGCGGCGACGGCAGCTCCGGCGGGCCCGCGCTGGCCGTGGCCGAGGAGATCCGCGCGCTCGGCGGTCAGGCGGTGGCCAGCAGCGACGACGTGGCCGACTGGAACGGCGCGGCCCGGCTGGTGAAGACCGCCGTCACCGCGTACGACGGGCTCGACGTGCTGGTGAACAACGCCGGATTCGTCCGCGACCGCATGCTGGTCTCCATGGGCGAAGACGACTGGGACGAGGTCATCCGGGTCCACCTCAAGGGCCACTTCTTGACGATGCGGCACGCCGCCGCGTACTGGCGCGAACGAGCCAAGTCCGGCGCACCCGCGGCCGCCCGCGTGATCAACACCTCGTCGGGCGCGGGCCTGCTCGGCAGCGTCGGCCAGTCCAACTACTCCGCCGCCAAGGCCGGGATCGTCGCACTGACCCAGGTGGCCGCCGCCGAACTGGGCCGGTACGGCGTGACGGTGAACGCCATCGCCCCCGCCGCCCGCACCCGCATGACCGAGGAGGTCTTCGCCGAGACCATGGCCGCGCCCGATTCCGGCTTCGACACCATGCACCCGGCGAACGTGTCACCGCTCGTCGTCTGGCTCGGCTCGGCGGCATCGGAGGCGGTGACGGGCCGGGTGTTCGAGGTGGAGGGCGGCGTGATCTCCCTGGCCACGGGCTGGACCCACGGCCCACGCGCGGACCGCGGCGCCCGCTGGTCCCCGGGGGAGGTGGGCGACGCAGTCGCGAAACTCCTCAAAGACGCCCCCGACCCACTGCCCGCCTACGGCGCAGGCCCGCCTCCGTCGTGAGGCCCGTCCATGGTCCGAGGCGGGCTCTGGAAGCGGCTACGGCGTCTTGAGCAGGTAGGCGCCCTCGGACAGTCGGGTGCGGATCTCGGCGGCCGTCTGCTCGGCGGTCAGGCCGCTGGAGTCGAAGGCGTGCGGCTCCAGCTCACCCAGGTCGACGAACTGCTGGTACATCTGCAGCACCGGCTCCGGATCCGTGAGCGCGTCAAGCCCTCGCCCCGTCGCCCTGACCAGGGTCGTCTCCCGGTCGGGCCGGAGCACCACATAGTGCAGCGGAGCGCGCCGTACCTTGGCGAAGGCGCCGACGAACCACGGCCCGACGACGCCATCCACCATCACGTGATAGCCGCCGTCGGCGTACCCGAACGCCGCGTTCGCCAGCACGCTCATGACGGTCTCGTTCTGATGGCGAGATTCCGCCAGGTACGGCGCGATGGCCCCTCGCCGGATGAACGCCCAGAAGTCATCCGTATGCAGATGCACGCTAGGCGTGACGGCATCGGCCAGCAGCCGGGCCACGGTCGACTTCCCCGCCCCCGGCGGCCCGGACACTATCACTACCTCCATGCCCACCATTGTCCGCGCGTTGACCCAACACCCGGACCAACCCGTGGGGCCCGGAGCCTCAGCGAAGCGCTGATCGAGCCGTGGGAGCCAGGCGGAGACGCTGCGGGGGAGAGGTCAACCGGGACTCCAGCCCGGGCAGCGCCACCTCACGCTCGTCCGAGGGCCGATCGAACCGGGCGAACCACACGAACACCTGCTCGCCTGTACGTACGGGCAGGGCGGGAAAGGTGTTCTCGGCGGCCTCGGTCTCGAAGCACGCCACCGGCGGCACCCCGGCTTCCCTGAGCACGGGTACGGCCTCCCGAGCGAAGAACTCGGCGAACCCGTCGTCGACGTGGTAGATCATCGCGACGTACAGCGACTCGGGCAGAACGGTGGCGCCGACAGGCGGCCGGGCCGTACCGGAAAAGGGATCGAAAGAGGAACTGGAAGAGGACTGGAGAGTGGGGCCAGGACCGGACTCGGAGGAGAGGTCGGGAGCGGATCCGCTCGGGAGGTCGGGAGTGGATCCGCGCGGGAGGCCGGGAGTGGACCCGCTCAGGAGACCGGAAGTAGTAGTCCCGCGCGAGAGGTCGGAGTGGCGGGGAGCGGACCCGTGCGGCACGTCGGCGGAGGGAACGGGCACTGGGCGCAGCAGCAGTACGTTGTCGGAGTCGATCATCGTCGCGTTGGCCGCGTCCCGGTTGGCCTTCCAGATCGGGCCGCCGTAGAAGGCCGTGAGGGCCGCCCGCCGAGCCTCCATATCCGGAAATTTCCGCATCCACGGGTACATATTTGGCTCGTCCAGGTCCCGGAAGTGGCCGACCACCCCGATCCCGGCCGCCTCCTGCCCTTCGATGAACTCACGCTCGAATAACTCGATCAGTGTGTCCCGCTGGCCGGGATGCAGCGTGTAGTTTCGCAACTCGTAAATCATGCGCGGATGCTACGAGCCGACCACTGACACCGCCTGTCAGCGATGCGGTCCTAGAAGAATGTTCTGATCGCTAAGAGTAACACGATCACTACGCTTGGTTATATGATCGCTTTGGCTTTGATCCTCAAAGGTCAAAGAAGGTCAACGGGGATGGCGGTGTGCTCTTGGGCCGGTGCTGTCTCATGCGAGACGCCCACCGGCGAAGGAGCTGAAGTGATCGAGAAGCTGTGTGTCACCGGTGCCGTCGTGGCAGCGTCCGCCGGCGCCATCCTGCTGGCCACACCCGCTCACGCTGACACCTGGACCGACGCCTGGAGCGGCAACACCTACTCCTCCCAGTCCGGAAACAGTCTCGCCGACATCGCAGCGGTCAACGAGGGTGCCGGTCGGTCGACCAACGTCAACAACATCAACGGCATAGCCGCCACCGCTACCAACGGCAGCACCACGGTGACCTACATCTTCTACTGACCCCGATCCCCCTTCCTCGCACCCCGGGCCGCCGTCCGGCGGGGTCCGAAGTCCATGAGAAATCCTCTGGAAGGACATCGACATGATCAAGAAGCTTGGCATCACGGCCATCGCCGCCATCGCCGCGGGCACGGCCCTGCTGGCCGCTCCGGCCCATGCCGACACCGACACCAGCAACAGCAGCTCCAGCACCAACTCCGCGTCCGCGCAGTCGGGCAACACCTTCGGCAACGTCCAGGCCAGCAACAGAGGCGCCGGCTCCAGCACCAACGTCAACAACATCAATGGCAACGCCGCCACGGCCACGCACCGTAGTGGCGTGGGTGTGAGCACCACTTCCAACTAGTGCGGTGACCACCATGGTTCCTCGGATGGTCCGTCACGCGACCGTCTCGATCCATGTGACGGTCTGTCGTGGCTGGGGCCCTGGCGGAGGAATCCCGCTTCGGGGGAAGGCGAAGAAGATGGTCCATCGTGGCAGCGGTCGCACTCCCCATGGTCCAGCCCTACCTCGACCTGGTCGAGTCGGAGGGCGAGACCTGGTTGCTGCACTTCAATCGCCGGTTCAGCCATGCCGTCCGGCGCACCCCCATGCTGTCTCCGGGAAAGACGGGCGCGGACCAGGCTCGGGCCGAACCGCGCACACCGGCCCCGGACCAGGTCGAACTCGCTGAGAAGGTGCTTGCCGCCATCCCCCAGGCCCTTCTGTACGCCAGGATCGACCTGGTCCGGCTCCCCGACGGCACCCCGGTGGTGATCGAGATCGAGCTCACCGAGCCGTACCTGTGCCTGCGCTACGAGCCCCGCGCGGCGGCGAATCTCGCCACCGCGCTCCGCGAGCGCCTCTGAGATTCGCCCGCCCGGCAGGATCCGCGCCCGGCAGGATTCGCGCCCGGCAGGATTCGCGCCCGGCAGGATTCGCGCCCGGCAGGATTCGCGCCGGGCAGGATCGGGATTAGCAGGAGATGCCGCCGTCGACCGGAATGACCGTGCCCGTGAGGTAGGCCCCGGCACGTGAGGACAGGTAGATCGCCGCCCCGGCCATGTCGTCGGGGTGGCCGATCCGGCCCATCGGCACACTCGCCGCGATGCTCTCCCGAATGGCCGGATCATCCAGGGCGAACGCCATCATCTTCGAGTCGAACGGCCCCGGCGCGATGGCGTTCACGGTGATGTGCTCAGGCGCCAGCTGCCTGGCCAGGTGCCGGGTCAGCATGTGCACACCGGACTTCGACGCGGAGTAGGCGAAGTTCTCCACGGACGGCACCCGGATCCCGTCGATGGACCCGATGTTGATCACCCGTGCCGGATCCTCCGCGCTGGCCGCCGCCCGCAGTTGCGGCAGGAAGCGCTGGGTCAGGAAGAAGACCCCTTTGACGTTGATGTTCCAGAGTTTGTCGAAGGCGTGCTCCGGATAGTCCTCCAGCGGCGCGCCCCACGCCGCGCCCGCGTTGTTCACCAGCACGTCCAGCGGCCCGTCCACCGCTTCCACCAGCGCGCCCACCCCCTCGGGTGTGGACAGATCGGCCGGCACGGCCACGCAGCCCAGCTCCTTGGCGGTCTGCTCCACTTCGGCGACCTTGCGCGCGGAGATGTACACGGTCGCCCCGGCCTCGACGAACCCGGTCGCGATCATGCGTCCGATGCCACGGGATCCGCCAGTGACGACGACGGTCTTGCCTTCCACCGAGAACAGCGTCATGTTCCGGAAGCATGCCATACCGACTGGTCGGTAGCCAGCCGACTGGCCTTGCTCGCCCACCCTGAAGGCGCGGGCCGACTGGCTTCCCGAGCTCGCCCCGTAGGCGCGGGCCAGCTGGCTTCCCGAGCTCGCCCGTAGGGCGCAGGCCAGCTGGCATCGCAAGCCAGCCTCCGAAGGCGCGGCGCTCAGCCGGAGTCCTTCACCCACATCCCCAGCAGGCCGCGGAAGTGCTCCACGAAGCGGTCCCTCTCATGCGCGGGATACGTGGCCGTCACCGTGTCGACCAGCAGCCGGTCGAAGTCCGGCCCGGCCACCCAGTCCAGGACGATCTCGTCGAGGTGGCGCAGCCGACTGTCGCAGAAGTCCTGGTAACGGTCGGTCTCGAAGTAGGCGTCGGCCAGCTGCCGATAGGCCGCCAGCCGCTCCTCGTACGACCCGGTGACCGCGAAGTACTCCCGCGTGTCCAGATCGAGCCGCGGCCGCCGCCCGGTGCCCACGCAGAACACGCTCCACCGGACCAGCGCCTTGATCGCCCAGGGGAAGTAGTAGTGCAGGCTCGTCAGCGCCACGTCCGGGCAGGCGTTGGCGTAGTCGATCGGGTGCACATCCGCACCCTTGACCAGGGTTTCGCAGGAGTTGAACTCCCACCGGAAAAACGCGTTCACCAGCCGACCGATCGTGACCACCTCGTCGCCCACGCTCGGGGCGAGGAACTCGTGGTCCACGACGTACCGGGCGTGCATCGGCTCCTCGGGCCGGAACCGCATCACCATCGTCTCCGCCCCGATCGACAGCGAACGGGCGAACGCGTCGTAGCCCTCGACCGCCTTCTGCAGATGCATGAGCATCTCGCCGCTCTGGTCGTAGGCCCGATGGAGCTCGTCGGGGTCCCGTACCAGCGACACCCCGCGCCATGCGCCGCCGTCGTACGGCTTCATGAACAGCGGATACCCGATCCCCTCCGCGACCGCGTCAAGGTCGAACGGCTGGTTGTAGCGGGAGGCCGTGTAGGCGTATTTGGTGTTGTCGGGCGGGTTCTTGTATGGCACGAGCACGGTCTTCGGGACCTTCAGCCCGAGGCGCATCATGGCGCAGTAGGCGGCGTGTTTCTCCATCGACTGGAAGGTGAACGGGCTGTTCAGCAGATAGACGTCGTCCATCATGGCGACCTTCTTGAGCCACTCGCGTGGGTGGTAGTACCAGTACGCCAGCCGGTCGATCACCAGATCGTGCCGGGGCCGGTCGCGCAGGTCGAACGGCTCGATCGTGATGCGCTCCACGTCGAACTCGCCGACCCCCTTGACCGGCCCCAACCGCCTCAGCACCGTCTCGAACGCCGACGGCCAGTCCTCTTCCGTCCCCAGCAGCAACCCCACCAGACGCCTCACGATGCTCCCTCCATGTCCCTGCCCACGTCTCAGCCCACGTCTCAGCCCACGTCTCAGCCCACGTGTGCTCGAACCACGTCCGAACGACCGGGCCATGCGCTCAGGACCGTGCCGGGAGAGTCGGCGGCCACACCCACGGGGCGAGGCGGATACACCCGCCCGGGCGAGGCGCCCACACCCGCACCAGGGCGAGGTGGCCACACCCGCACCAGAACGAGGTGGCCACACCCGAACGGGCCGGGGCGGTCACACCCCCGGAAGGCGGCCGTTGCGGAAGAGGTCGACGAACCGTTGGTGGTCTTCCCGGGCCTGTGCCCCATAACGGTGCGCAAAATCCACCAACATCCCGATAAATCCGGGCCTGTCGCCGTTGACCACGGCCATGATGGACTCCTCCGTCGAGAAGTTCACCAGGTCGTGGCTGGACTCGTCGTCCGCCACCGAGTGCATGCGCGCCACCGCCCGCCCCAGATCCCGCATGATCGACCGCAGTTCCGCCGGCTCATTGACGTCGTCCCAGTCCAGGTCGGCGGAGTAGGGCGAGACCTCCGCCACCAACTGCCCCACGCCGTTCAGCGTCGTGTAGCCCAGCCACGGATCGGCGTACGCCTGCAGTGCCCGCTGCGACTCCGCGGTCCGATGGCCCTGGTGGCGGAAGTAACGGGCGACCTTCTCGTCGGGGACGTGCCGGGCCACCGCCGGCACCTGCGCCTGCTTCATGTAGAGGATGACGTCGTTCTCCAGCGCCTGCGACCGCCCCTCCAGCAGCAGGTTGTACGACGGCAGCCCCGCCGACCCGATCCCCACGCCCTTGCGCAGCGCCACGTCCTTGATCACGTGCTCGACCGGGTTCGACTGCGTGGGCAGCGTCGTCAGGTAGTCCGCGAAGGCGGCCGTCACGGAGTCACGGGTCGCCGCGTCGACGGGTTCGCGCCCGTCCATGATCGCGAACCGCCGGTCGTAGTCGTCGATCAAGGTCTCGACGTCCAGCATCGCCACGCGCGTGCTCAGCCTGGCCGTCTGGAGCACCCGGTGCAGCACGCCGGTGGTGGTGTCGAGGGTGAGTGACCCGATGGCGTCGTCCCCGCCGCGCGCGATGCCGCCCAGCTCGGCCAGGTACGCGCCGGCGAAGTCGCTCACGAGCCCGCTGATCGCCTCGTCCGACAGGGCCTTGGCGTACCCGATCAGCGCCACGCTGGCGGCGAACCGCTTGAGGTCCCAGACGTACGGTCCCACGTACGCCTCGTCGAAGTCGTTGACGTTGAAGACCAGCACGCCCGAGGCGTTCATGTAGGTGCCGAAGTTCTCGGCGTGCAGGTCGCCGTGGATCCACACCCGGCTGGTCGGTTCGTCAAGGTATGAGGAGTCCGCGAACCCTTCGGTGAGGTCCGCGTAGAACAGGCAGGCGCTGCCCCGGTAGAACGCAAAAGGGGAGGCCGCCATTTTCCGAAATTTCCGCCTGAATGCCGCAGGGTCTCGCTTGATCGACTCGCCGAACTCCGTCATGAGGACATCTAGCAGGTGGGAAGCGCGTGTGCCCATGTCTCGGACCTTAAGTCGTCCCAGCTCGCGCGCCTACCCTGGTCTTTCCCTGTCAGGGTGGCCGGCCGATGATCGATAGGCTGCGGCCGGTGGGAGACATCTACGAGCTCGTGCTGACCATGGACCTTCGCGCCGACCTCGGCGACGACGAGCTCGCCGAGCTGCGGTGGCATGTGGGGCAAGGGCCGCGACCTGAGCGGCTGCCGATCGGCACCGGCGACTACCTGGAGACCTATCCACTCGGTGACCCCGACGACCCCGACTGCGAGTGGGAGACCGTCGATCCGGAGCCCGTGTTCGCGCGGCGCTTCCCCGCCATGCGCGTGGGCGGGGCACTCGTCGCGGAGCTGCTCGAGCGGAAGCAGGCGGAGGGCTGGGCGCTGACGGTACGCCAAGAACTCCACCCCGACGAGTTCTACCAGGTCCGGGCGCTGCTGGAGTGGCTCGGCCCGCGCTCGGTCAACGCGCAGGCCGCCGGGATCGAGTTCTTCGTCGGCTACATCCGCTTCAGCACCAGCGTTCAGATCACCCCGCTCATTCTGCTGAACGGACGCATCGGCCTGCCGGAGGACATCGAATCGCACACCCCCCACTGGGAGGAGACCTGACCCTAGACCACAGCCCGCCCCTGTCGTACGGACGGCAAACCGCGGAAGCCCGCCACCGCGAGGACCGTCACCATGACGACCAGCGCCACGCACTGGCTCACGCTGGACACCCACAGCGCTCCCGGTCCTAAGCTCAGGTAGCTGTTGTCCATCACCGACAGTCGCGACGGCAGCAGCAATGCCCCGAGGATCGCCAGGGCGAGCGGCACGTACGCGGGCAGGTCGCGCGCGAGGCAGACGATCCCGGCCACCAAGAGCACCGCCGTGGCCAGACCCATCAGGTCCACCCACGGCCACAACAGCGGCACCTTCCCCAACGGCGTCAGCAGGGCAAGGATGACGGCCCGCAACAGCAGCCCGGCGGCCAGCGGCAGGACGGTCGGCCGCCACGCTCGCCGCACCGGCGCGACGCCGTCGTGGAAGCCGATGAGCAGGGCCGCCAGCGGGACCACGACGTTCAGTGCCGGTGGCACCGCGTCCAGAGGCACGAACTGGCTGGCCAAGTTCTGCCAGACGGCGAGCTCTGCCAGGGCTGCCGAGCCGGCCGCGAGCGCCACCGGCTTGGCCGTCCGGACGTGACCGCGCATCAGCAGGACGAACGCCGGCACCCAGAGGGCCGCCGCGAGTACACCGAGTGGCCGCGTCATCGAGTCGGGCGTCATGAAAGCGAGGGAGGCGAGGGTGAAGATGCCGGCCGCCGCGTGGAAGGCGAGCCCCAGTGTCGCCACCAGCCTGACAGCCGCGCCCCAGGCGACGAACCGGGGTGTCGCGCCCGCTCCGCCGACCCGTACGCGCATCGAGAGGGCGAGCACGCTGGCGATCTCGCCCCAGCGCGGGTAGGGGTTCTCCTCATCCGGCGCGTCGCCGGAGAACTCCATGAACGCGGTCACCATCTCCTCCTCCCGCTCGGCCCGGTAGGAGCGGGGGAGCAGTCGCAGGACGGTGCGGTAGCGCCGTTCGAGTAACTCGTTCACCAGGCACCTCCGGCGAGCGCGGTGGCCGTTCCGGGGAGCAGGCGGGCGTTCCGGTCCCGGAGGCGGGTGGTCGCCGCGCGGGCGTTGTCCGCCAGCCGGGCCGCTTCCTCCTCCAGGGCCCCCGCCCCCGAGTCGGTCAGCCGGTAGTAGCGGCGTAGCCGCCCCTGTGCCACTTCCTCCCGGTCGAGCGCCACCAGCCCCTCCCCGGCCAGCCGGTCCAGCACGCCGTAGAGGGAGCCGATCTTGAGCTGCACCCGCCCCCCGGACAGCCGATCGACCTCCTGGACGATGCCGTAGCCGTGCCGCGGCTCGTCCACCAGCGCGGTGAGCGCCAGGAACATGGGCTCCGTTATATTCACTCACCCACCATATCCTGTTGCTCAGGATATAGTCACGGGTGTTGAGAGGAGACGGAGACGACCTCGCCCGTCATGTACGAGGAGTAGTCGCTGGCCAGGAAGACGATCACGTTCGCCACCTCCCAGGGCTCCGCCGAACGCCCGAACGCCTCGGCGGCCGCCAGCTCCGCCAGCAGCTCCTCGCTGGTCACCTTCGCCAGGAACGGGTGGACGGCCAGCGAAGGCGCCACCGCGTTCACCCGGACGCCGTGCTCGGCGGCCTCCAGGGCGACGCACCTGGTCAGCGCCATCACCCCGGCCTTGGCCGCCGCATAGTGCGACTGCCCCCGCTGCGCCCGCCAGCCGATCACCGAGGCGTTGTTCACGATCACCCCGGAGCCCTGGGCGATCATCTGCTTCAGCGCGGCCCTGGTGCAGCGCATGGTGCCGTTCAGGGTGACGTCGATGACGGTGTGCCACTGCTCGTCGGTCATCTCGGCCAGTGACGCCGTACCACCGAGCCCGGCGTTGTTGACCACCACGTCCAGCCGCCCGTGCGCCTCCACCACCGCGTCGAACAGTGCCAGCACCTGGGCCTCCGACGTCACGTCGCACGGCACCGCCAGCGGTTTGACGCCGGTGAGCTCGGTCAGCGAGTCGGCGGCGGCGGACAGGCGGCGCTCGTGCCGGTCGGAGACGACGATCGTGGCCCCCTCCTCGGCGCAGCGCTTGGCCGTCGCGTAGCCGATCCCGGCCCCCGCCGCGGCCGTGACCAGCGTGACCTTGCCGTCGAGCAGCCCGTGCGCTCTGGGGTACGGCGGTGCCATAGTGCTCCGATCAGAGAGGTCCGTCAGCGGGGGAGTCCCAGGGTGCGCTCGGCGATGATGTTCCGCTGGATTTCGCTGGAACCGGCATAGATCGTGTCCGCCCGGCTGAACAGATACAGCCGCTGGAGGTCGTTGAGCTCGCCGTCGCGGGCGACAAGTCCGGACTTGAGCTGTACGGCCTGGGCCAGCTCGCCCAGCCGGCGATGCCACTCCGACCAGTACAGTTTGGCGATCGACGCCACCGGCCCCGGATCGGCCCGCAGCGCGTTGAGCCGCATGATCTCCAGCTCCAGCCACGACCGCACCAGCCGGTCACGCAGCACCGGGTCGTAAGCCGCGCCCGTTCGCTCGGCGACCTCGATCACCCGGGCCAGCTCCCGCCGGAACCCGATCTGCTGCCCCAGCGTGGAGACGCCGCGCTCGTAGCCGAGCGTGGCCATCGCGACGCGCCACCCGTCGCCGGGCGCGCCGAGCACGTTTTCGGCCGCGGTCCTGGCCCCGTCGAAGAACACCTCGTTGAACTCGGACGTCCCAGTCAGCTGCACGATCGGCCGTACCTCGACGCCGGGCTGGTCCATGGGCACGAGCAGGTACGACAGCCCACGGTGGCGCTGGGAGCCCGCTTCCGTACGGCAGAGCACGAAGCACCAGTCGGACACGTGGGCCAGTGACGTCCACACCTTCTGCCCGGTGATGACCCATTCGTCGCCCGCCAGGTGCGCCTTTGTCTGGACGTTGGCCAGATCGGAGCCCGCCTCCGGCTCGGAGTAGCCCTGGCACCACAGCTCGTCGCCCCGCTGGATCGGGGGCAGGAAACGGGCTTTCTGCGCCTCGGTGCCGAACTCCAGGATCGTCGGCCCGATGAGCCCCTCGCCGATGTGGCCCACGCGGGCGGGGGCGTCCGCGAGGGCGTACTCCTCGTGGAAGGCGACCTGGTCGGCGAGCGAGGCGTCGCGTCCGCCGTATTCGACGGGCCAGCCCAGGCAGGTCCAGCCCGCCTTGCCGAGATGGCGCTCCCAGGCCAGCCGGACCTCGTGACCTTCGTGCTCGCGCCCGGGGCCGCCCAGGCCGCGGGCGTGCGCGAAGTCTCCGGTGAGGTTCGCGGCCAGCCAGGCGCGCGCCTCCTCACGCAGGCTCAACGCGAGCTCCGTCACTGGGGCTCAACGAAGCCGCCGTAACCGCCGCGGAAGAACAGCAGCGGGCCACCGTCCGCGTGCGTGTCGAGCTGGAGCACCCGGGCCACCACGATCACGTGGTCGCCCGCGATGTGCTCGGCCTCGACCGCGCAGTCGAGCCAGGCCAGGGTACCTTCGAGCACCGGGTTGCCGCCGGGCGAGCCGGTCCACCGCAGCCCGGCGAACTTGTCGCCGCCCCGGCTCGCGAGCTGGACGCAGACGTGCTGCTGGTGCTCGGCGAGCACGTTCACGGTGATGACCTTGGCGCCGCGCACCTTGGGCCAGCTCGTGCTCGTGTGCGCCACGCAGAACGCCACCAGCGGCGGGTCCAGCGACACCGAGGTGAAGGAGTTGGCCGCCAGGCCGCATGGCTCGCTGCTGGCCGGGTCGAGGGCGGTGATCGCCACCACGCCGGTGGCGAACCTGCCCAGCACCGACCTGAACCTCCGGCTGTCGAGCTGGCCGTTGCCGCTCGCGTGGGACTGGCCGTTCGGCATCGAGGCTCCGTTGAGAGTCCTGCGCTGGTACGGCACCGGGGGGCCGCCACAGCCGTCCGGCGTGATCAGCCGGGCAGCGTGTGTGCTCATGGTCTCCTCCTCCTCGCCGTCTGCATCGTATCTTACCAAGCGCTTGCTTGGACGGTAGGCGTGCGACGGAAAAGGTGTCAAGCGAAATGCCGGGGCGTACCCCCCGGTTGACATATGTGGACGGTCCGATCTAGCGTTTCAGGATGGCCAAGCGCTTGCTTGAGTTCCGGGACCGTACGGCTGTGGTGGGCGTCGGGTACACGCCCTTCACCAAGGACTCGGGGGTCAGCACACTCACCTTGGCCTGTCGCGCCATCCTGGCCGCCCTCGACGACGCCGGCCTCGGCCCCGGCGACGTCGAGGGCATAGCGACTCATCGCGTGGGCGACTCGGCGGCCCCGTCCCTGGTGGGGCCCGCGCTCGGTCTGGCAGACCCGACCTGGTACCTCGACCAGTTCGGCGGCGGCAGCGTCTCGCACGCGGTCGTGGCCCAGGCGGCGCTGGCCGTGGCGGCCGGTGTGGCGGAGACCGTCGTCTGCTACCGCGCGATCAACGCCCGGTCGGAGTTCCGCATGGGCGGCACCGGCCGTGGCCTTCCGGTGAGTCCCGAGGTGCAGTATCAAGCGCCCTATGGCTATTTCGCGCCGCCCCAGCAGTACGCGATGTACGCCCGCGCCCACATGCAGAAATATGGCACGAAGGCGGAGCATTTCGGGCAGCTGGCCGTCACCCAGCGGGCGAACGCCGTCAAGAACCCCCGCGCCCTCATGCGTACGCCCATCACTCTCGACGACTACCTGGACAGCAGGTGGATCGCCGAGCCGTTCCGCCTGCTCGACTGCTGCCTGGAGACCGACGGCGCCTGCGCCCTGGTCATCACCACCGCCGAGCGCGCCCGCTCCCTGCGCCACCCGCCGGTGCTGATCTCCGGCGCGGCCTGGGGCGGTGGCGACTCGCACCTGTCCGGCGGCCGGGCCGACCCCACCACCACGGCCGCCGCCGCGCTGGCCCCGCGCCTGTACGCCCAGGCCGGAATCGGCCCGGCCGACATCGACGTGGCGCAGCTGTACGACTGCTTCACCTACTCGGTGATTGTCCAGCTGGAGGACTACGGCTTCTGCGCCAAGGGTGAGGGCGGCCCGTACGTCGCCTCGGGCGCCACGGCCCTCGACGGAGCCCTCCCGGTCAACACGCACGGCGGCTTCCTGTCGGAGGGCTACGTCCACGGCGTCAACCACATAGCGGAGGCCGTCTCCCAGCTACGCGGGGACGCCGGTGACCGGCAGGTCGCGGGCGCCGAAGTGGCCCTGTCCACCGCCCAGCCCGGCTACATCCTCCCCGCCACTTCGGCTCTCCTGCTCAGAAGGGGCTGACCACCCATGCGTGACCTCAGAAAGGGGCTGATCCATGCCCGACCGGTACGGCAGGCCGCCCCAAGGCGTGCGGCCGACGCCTGATCGCGACTCCAAGGACTGGTGGGCCCGGCTGGGCGGCCACGAGTTCGCGGTCCAGCGCTGTGACACCTGCCACACGGCCCGCTTCCCGCCCAGGGCCTTCTGCCCGGCCTGCCGTACCGAGGACTGGCACTGGGAGGCCGTCGAGCCGGCCGGCACGGTGGAGAGCTGGATCGTCAACCGCCGGCCGTTCATGCCCGGAGCGAGCGAGCCGTACGTCGTGGTGCTGGTCCGGCTCGCCGCCGTGCCCGGCTGCCTGATCCACGGCGGGTGGGACGGCGAGCGCGAGCCCGAGTACGGTCAGGCGGTCGAAGGCGTGTACGAGGACATGGGCGATGACCTGGCACTGCTCAATTGGCGGCCGACTGAGTGGCACGCATCCCCGTGAAATCCTTCGCGGCGGCACCAAGTCGGGAACGATAGGTACCAATGGGCCTGAAGGCCAATCCCGGTCCGGCCGCCTCATCCCTGCAGCCGGCCACGCCCGCCGGACGCCTGTCCCTTGGGCGGGGTTCGACCGGGGACGGTCTACGGCGCGGGTATGACTTGGCACGAAAAATGGTGGTAAAAGGCGCGAAGTGCCGTAAATCATGAGAAAAAGGAGGAACGCGCGCCCTGGCGGGCGTGGGGGACCCGCCAGGACGCGCTTCCTGCCCCGTGTGCGGCGACGCCAGGACTCCGGCGAGGGATGGAGTCCTAGGTCGAGTGTTCGCACACGGAGTTCATGGGGGAGCGACCCTCTTGCGAGGACTCCGGATGTCGGTAGTGGTCTGCGATGCGTTGGGCCGCACCGAGGGGGTCATCGATGGGATGTGAGACGGTGGCACCCTCCTCATTCCAGATGAAGGAACCGTCTTTGCTCCACACAGTTACCTCGGTCAACACGGATAAAACGGACATGCCACTGCCGTTGCTCTGGTAGGTGTTGCTGAGTCCCTGGCGAGGCAACGCGTAACGCAGTAAACGTGTTGCTTCACAAGGGTCTTGCCAGGGCAGGTATGGCGTACCCGCGTGGACCGGTAACACCGGGCCCTCACCCCCTCACCGGCCTTTCGATGGATTTGTACCAACGATTGGATGATGCGGCTGTCAATGGCCATCGGTCAAGGGGTTGTGGCCTGTTAGAACCAGATCGTCTAAATTGTTGGAACAAAAGGGGTGAAAGTGGCAAGGTCGGTCCTGTACCAGCTGGTGGCCTCAGAGCTGAGGAGAGCCATCTACTCCGGTGTACTCGGCCCCGGGGCGCAGCTGCCGACCGAGGCGCAGCTCATGGAAGACCATGGGGTGAGCCGCAACACCGTCCGACTCGCCCTAGGGGAGCTGGTCAACGAAGGGTTGGTCACGCGAACCCCACGGCGTGGCACGGTCGTCCGGGACCGCCGGCCGCTGCTGATCTACCCGCAGCGAGAGCTGGAGCCACAACCATCCGGCGAGCTGCGAGAGGCGTTCGCCTTCGCCGTGACGCAGGAAGGTCGTGCCCCCAGCCAGTACATAGAGGTCTTGACCGTCTCACCGGTCGAGGAGATCGCCAGCCGACTCGAGCTGGCCGAAGGCGAACTGGCCGTCGTACGACGGCGTCTGCGGTTCGTCGACGGGCAGCCGTACAACACCAACGATTCCTATTTTCCACGTGACCTGGTGGCCAGCACGGAGATCGCCCGGCCGGGCGACATTCCGCGGGGGGCGAACCGGGTCCTGGAAGAGCTCGGTCACGAGCAGGTGCGGGTGGTGGATGACATCTGGGCGCGGATGCCCAACCAGGAAGAGGTCGAGCGTCTCCAGTTGGAGCTCGGCACCCCGGTCGTGGTCTACGTCCGCGTTGGTTACGACAACGGCGACATGCCAGTGCGTGTCGCGGTGTCGGTGCTCCCCGCCGACAAGCACTTGATCAGATACGAGCTCGATCGCCGCTGAGCGAGCTCGGTTGGGGGTGATCCCACCGGCCGCCTAAGACGAGCCTCCCGCCTCGCTGGGCAGAGGGAGTCCTGCGCACTCCCTTCATGCGCGATTTATCGATAGATGTCGCCTCAAACCCCCCATGCGACCCAGCGCGCGCTCCAACCATTACGTTCTGTGGCTGCATGGACACCCGATGTAATGAAGGGCTGAACCGTGCTTTCCAACACCCTGCTCCACCCGCTCGCTCTCCGCCGGGCCGACGCCTCCGATCTCCCGGGCGTTCTGACCCTGCTCGCCGACACGGCCGAATGGCTGTACTCCCAGGGCGTGCGGCAGTGGCCGCGCGGCGGCTTCGGGCCCGAGCGGATCGAGCCTCTCATCGCCGAGCGGGTGCTCTACCTCGTGGACGACGAGCTCCGGTACCTCGAACTGGATGACGAGGCCCCGCCCGTCGCCACGATCGCTCTCGACGATCACGCCGACCCGGAGTTCTGGCGCCGGTCCGACGACCCGGGCGCCGCCATGTACGTGCACAAGCTCGCCGTCGCCCGGCCCTGGGCGGGCTTCGGCCTCGGAGACGCCCTGCTGGACTGGGCGGGCTCCGCGGCGCACGCCTCCGGGCTGAGCAAGCTCCGGCTCGACTGCGCCAAGAACAACCCGCGGCTGCAGGAGTACTACCGGCGCCGCGGCTTCCGGCACGTGCGGACGGTCGATCTGCCGCACCGCTCCTCGGGCGCCCTGTTCGAGCGGCCCGCGGAGGAGGCCGCCACGACGGCCTTCCGCGACCTCACCGTCGCCGAGCTGATCGGCGTCTGACGCCCTGACCGGCCCCGGCCGGTACGGCCGTGCCCTGCTCCCCGGCGGGGCACGGCCCGCAGTCGCGTTCCCGCCCAGGTGACCTGGCGCTTTCCGGCACAAAGGGACACAGCACCATATAACCTCTCCAGCATGACCGGATCCCTCCTTGAGGTGATCGCGCTGAACGTGCGCGACGCCGTCGCCGCGGAGCAGGGCGGAGCCGACCGTCTGGAGGTCGTCGCCGACATGGGTGCCGACGGGCTCACCCCCGCTCCGGAGACGGTCGCCGCGATCGCCGCGGAGTGCCCGCTGCCCCAGATGGTGATGCTGCGCTGCGCCGCGAACTTCACCGCCGACCCCGAGGTGCTCGACCGGCTCCGTCTCGACGTCAAGGCGCTGGCCCAGGCGGGCGCCGCGGGGTTCGTGTTCGGCTTCCTCGACGAGGCGGGCGTCGTGGACCTGGCGGCCACCGAGGCGCTGATCCACGCCGTGTCACCGCTGCCGTGGACCTTCCACCGGGCCGTCGACCACGCGGCGGACGTACAGGCGTCGTGGCGGGCGGTGCGGCTGCTGCCCAACCTGGCCACGGTGCTCACGGCGGGCTCGCCCGCCGGCGTGCGGTACGGGCTGCCGATGCTCAAGAGCCGGGCCGACGCGGGCGACGGCTCGATCATCCTGGCGGGCGGCGGGCTCAAACCGGCCTATGTGCCGTCGCTGCTGGACTATGGCATCCGGGCGTTCCACGTGGGCTCGGCCGTACGGGAGAGCTGGTCGCTGCCGGTTGACCAGCGGCGCGTCCGTCAGTGGCGCAGCCTGGTCGACCGCGACTGACCCAAGGGCCACCAAGCGGCCTGAGTCCGAGCGGCTTCAGTCCGGGAGGGCGAGCGCCGCGTCGGCGCGGCGGAGTGCGGCTACCAGGGTCTTGATCGTCGCGGGCTCGTCCATGACGCCGCCCCCGGCCGCGCGCCGCTCCTCCCAGGACCGCACCCGATCCCGGTAGGAGTCGTAGCGCGCCAGATGGAAGGCATAGACCGTGGCGAACCGGCTCACCAGGTGTGAGGGGTGCATGTCCCAGCCCTGGTAGAAGCCGTGTCCCAGCGAGTGCCGGACGAGCTCGGCGTGCCGCCGCCACAGCGCGTGCACGTCCGCGGCCGACCCGGAGGCGGGAGAGGCGGCCAGCGAGCCGTCGGAGAGCTCGACCCCCGTGCCCGCGAACGCCGTCTGCATCACGTGCCGGGCGTGGTCACAGGCCGGATGGTCGAGCCGCTGCTCGTGCGGCGGCAGCCCGAGAGCGGCCGTGTAGTCGAACACCCCGAAGTGCGCGGCCGCCAGCCGCCCCCCGAACGACTCGGCCAGTTCGCCGCGCAGGAACAGCACGGTCTGCGGCGCCTCGACCTGGATCTCGAACCTCAGCCGGACGTCCAGCTCCCGTTCGAGCCGCTCCAGAAAGGCGCAGAACTGGCCCAAATACGACTCCATCAGCACCTTCGGAAAGGTGACCACGAACCCCGGCGGCAACTCGCCCACCCGTTCGACGACCCCGGTGACGAACCCGTCGAGCGTCCGCCCCGACCGCCCGGGATCCCCGTCGGCGAACGACTTGACCCGCAGCCCCCACCGGCGCGGCAGCGCTCCGGCCGCGTGCATCACGGCCACGGCCACGACGGCCTGCTCGACGTGGCCGTCCTCGTCGCCGGGCCGCCCGCCGTAGCCGTCCTCGAAGTCGATCCGCAGGTCCTCGACCGGCTCGCGGGCGAGCTTGCGCAGCACCCTTTCGTGTACGTCCCGCGCCGGCGCGTCCGGCAGCCCGAACACGTCGGCCAGTTCGGCCGGGCCGCTCAGATGCTCCTTGACCAGGTCGAGCGCCTGCGCGCCCCACCCCGCGACCGTGCTCGGCGACACCCGGTCGGCCGGGACATAGACGGTGTGCACGGGCTGCCAACCGGGCTCGGCGGCCGGATAGCGGGCCCGCTGGATCCGGTGGGCCTCCGCGAAGCCTGGCAGGGACTGGTCCGTCACGGTGACACGCATGCCGTCAGGGCCGGCAGGCCCGCAGCATGGCCTCCAGGCCGGCGAGCTTGACCCGTTCGCCGCGGCCCAGCGACTTGGCCAGAGCGCCTTCGGCCGCCTCGATGGCCAGCCACTCGTCGTACGTCACCGGCCTTACGCCTCTTTCGTGCAGCAGCGCGTCGATGGGCGCCGACCGTAGCCGATCGTGGCCGGTCGGGTCGGACAGGTCGGACAGCAGGGTGCGGACGGTCTCCGCCGCGTCCGACTTGTTGGTGCCGATCACGCCGGTGGGACCGCGCTTGAGCCAGCCCGCCACGTACTCGCGCTCGCGGATCCGGCCGGCCTCGTTGGGCACGGTCATCGACCGCTCGTCGAACGGCACCCCGGGAAGGGGGACGCTCTGGTATCCGACCGAGCGCAGCACCATGCCGACCGGGATCGTCTCGAACTCGCCCGTCCCGACCACCCGGCCCTCCTCGGACAGCCGGGTGCGCTCGAGCCTGAGCCCCTCCACCCGGTCGGTGCCGAGGATCTCCACCGGGCGCAGCCAGAAGCGCACATCGAGGCGGCGCGGGCGGCCGACGGGATCGCGGCCCGCCCACGACTGAAGGACATCGATGTTGCCGCGGATCTGCCGGGGGAAGTCGCCGCCCAGCACCACGGCCTCGTCCTCGCGTACGCAGACGTCGGCGTTCGCCAGCTCGCCGAGCTCCCGCAGCTCCTTCAGCGTGAACTTGGCGTGCTCGGGACCCCGGCGGCCGATCATGTGGATCGCCTTGACCTGGCTTTCCCCGAGTCGTTCGAGCACGTCGTGCGGTACGTCCGTGGAGCTGAGCTCCTCGGCGGTCTTGGCCAGGACGCGGACCACGTCGACGGCCACGTTCCCGACACCGATGACCGCGACCTCGGGGCTGTCGAGGGTGAACATGGAGGCGGAGACGTCGGGGTGGCCGCAGTACCAGTTGACGAAGTCGGTGGCGGCCACGCTGCCCGGCAGGTCCTCGCCCGGGATGCCGAGCTTCCTGTCGACCATCGCGCCCGTGGCGTAGACGACCGCGTCATAGCTGGCCAGCAGGTCCTCGACCGACAGATGCTCGCCGAGCGTGACGCCGCCGAGGAAGCGGACCTCGGGGAGTTCGAGCACCCGGCGCAGGTAGTTGGCGATCGACTTGATCGACGTGTGGTCGGGCGCGACGCCGTATCGGACGAGCCCGTAGGGAGTGGGCAACCGCTCGATGACGTCGACCTGGACGTCCTCCTGCGCCTGTTTGACCAGGGCCTCGGCCGTGTAGATACCGGCAGGGCCCGACCCGATGACCGCCACGCGCAACGTCACGCTGCCTCCTCTATGTGGGCGATTCTGTTACACGGGGCATGCGTCCCACCAGTGCAACCCGGCACTGTGATCGATGTATCCCCGATCGCCGGTACGAATGAACCCATCTTTCGCGAATGGGGCGGCAGCGCCTTCAGGAGGCGGACGCGCGGGCGCGGAGGGCCATCTTGTCGATCTTGCCGTTGGCGTTGGCCGGCAGAGCTTCGACCACGATGACCCGCTTCGGCACCTTGTAGTTGGACATATTGTCCTTCGCCCAGGTGAGCAGCGTGCCCGGATCGACCGTCATCCCCGCTCTGGGCACCACGTACGCCCAGCCGGCCTCGCCGGAGACCGGATCGGGCACGCCGATCACGGCCGCCTGCGCCAGCGAGCCCTCACGTAACAGCAGCGACTCCACCTCGGCGGGCGAGACGTTGAAGCCGTTGACGATGTAGAGCTCCTTCTTGCGATCGACGATGGCCAGATTGCCCGCCGGGTCGAGCACGCCGATGTCGCCCGTGTGCAGCCAGCCGTCCCGATCGACCACCTCGGCGGTCTTGCCGGGTTCGTCCCAGTAGCCGCGCATGACCCCGTACCCGCGCTGCAGAATCTCCCCGCGTTCCCCGGCGGCCACCTCCTTGCCGTCGTCGTCGACGATCCGCACCTCGATGCCCGGCACCGCCCGGCCGGTCGTCGCGGCGATGACCTCGATCGGGTCGCCGGCCCTGGTCATGGAGACGACCGTGCCCTCCATCAGGCCGTACGCGTTGATCATCCGCTCCAGCCCCACCCGTTCGACCAGGCGGGTGATCAGCGCGGCGGGCACGGCGGCGGCCCCGCAGATGGCCACGCGCAGCGACGAGACGTCCCAGTCGGCGCGGTCCAGCTCGTCCAGCAGCCGGTGGAACAGCGTGGGCGGGCCCGCCAGGATGCTCACCCGGCCGGCCGAGATCAGGGACATCAGGGCGTCGGGGGTGAAGACCCTGATCGGCATCATGGTCGCCCGGCGGAGCACACAGGCGATCATCCCGGCGTTGAGGCCGAAGCCGTGGCTGAACGGGGCGATCACCGGGTAGCGGTCGTGCTCGTCCAGGGTGACGATCTCGGACCAGTCCCAGTAGCCGCGCAGGACCTGGGCGTGGTCCAGCATCACGCCCTTGGGGGTGCCGGTGGTGCCGGAGGTGGACATGATCTCGCACAGATCGCCGGGCCGTACGGCCAGCGCCCGCTCCTCGACGTCCGACGGCTCCATGCGGAGACTTCGCCCGGGGCTCAGGACGTGGCGCGGGGCGGCGCCGGGCGGCAGGAGATCGGCGAGCACCACACCGGGCGGGCCCTCGCCCGTGACCAGCACCTCGGCGCCGGTCTTCTCGATCATCGCCGCCGCCTCCAGGCCCTTGGCGCGCGAGGAGAGCGGCACGATCACCGCGCCGGCGTCCCAGACGCCGAAGGCGTGCGTGACCCAGTACGGGTCGTTCACGCCCCACAGGGCCACCCGGTCGCCCGGCCGGACGCCGAGCTCGATCAGCTCGTGCGCCACGCGAGCGGCTCCGGCGCGGAGCTCCGCCATGGTGACGCGCGTGTCGCCGTCGACGATCACCACCGCGTCCGGATGGCGGTCCGCCTGGTCACGGAGCATGCGGGGGAGCGTTCCCCAGTCCGGCATCGGTCCCATCGGTTCGCGCCTCCTGCTCCACAGGCCGAGCGCCCGGCTGTTGTACAGACCTCGGCTACACGATGAGCGCCCGGTCGCGGCCCAGGTGGTGGCCGCGCAGGTCGGTCAGCACGCCGGGGCTCGGCGTCTCGGCGATCTCCGGCGCGATCTCCACGCCGAGCGAGATCGGGGTGAGCCCCTGGATCGCCTGCTGGATCCGGTTGCGCCACATCGGGTTGCGCACAAGGCTCTCCCTCCCGAACGTGACGGTGAGCACCGCCGCGTCGAGCGTGCCCTGCCTGCTGATCGCCAGCTCCCACCTGGACACGCCGTCGATCTTGGCCAGGGCCTTGTCGATCCGCGGCAGCGACAGCCACACGCCCCGCACCAGCACGTGCTCGCCGACCGTGTGGACGGGAGCGGGCAGTCCGGGATCGGCCGCGGCCGAGTCGGTACGCACCACCTGGCCCGTACGCAGGACGGCGTCGCCGAGCGACGAGTGGCCGTGGGGCGTGATCACCAGCTCGGCCACCCCTGACGGCTCCGACGGCCGCAGCACGTCCTTGGTCAGCGAGGCCAGATGCAGCAGGCCGTCCGTCAGCGGGGTGAGCGGGGCGCCCTCCGCCGCCCGCCAGGCCAGGGCGCCACCGCCGAACGGGTCGGCGTACACCTCGGTCACGTGGGCGTCGAACTCGCCCGCCAGGTGGCTGAGTGTCCGCTTCGAGGCGATCTCCCCGGTCAGGACGATGTGCCGCAGCCCCAGGTCAAGGGGGTCCAGCAGGAACTCCAGGTGCAGCCTGGCCAGCAGATCCATCGCGCCCGTGGGGGTGGCGACCAGCGTGGTGGCGCCCAGGGTGGACAGCGTGTGGATCAACCGCATGCGGCCTCGCGGGCCCACCGAGGCGGCCGCCGACGCCACGTCCGCCGCGGCGGCGGCCCAGAGCGCGCCCGCCGGTTCGGCCAGCGCGACCACGACCCGGTCGCGGTCGCCCACTCCGGCCGCCCGCAGCGCCGCCCCGGTCAGCTCCTGCGCCGCCGCGCGGTCGCCGGGCGCCAGCGGGAAGGCGCTGGAGGCGTCGGGGGCGACCTGCAGCAGCCCTGTGGCGGACCGCGCGCCCGTACGGAGGTCGTCCCGCGTCAGCCACCGCGCGCCGGCGGCCTCCGCCGACGCGTCCCGGTCGCTCGCGGACCCGGAGCCGCTCAAGGGGCCAGGGTCCGGGCTGGTCACTTGGTCACCTCGGTCATGAACAGCTTCATCGCCTCGCAGACCCGTTCGTGCGCCAGCCCGCCCACCTGCGCCTGGATGATCAGATCCGTCGCCCCGGCCTCCGCGATCCTGGCCAGCGCCTTGCGCGAACCCGCCACGTCGTCCACCACGACCATCAGGTGCTCCCGCAGCGTCGCCATCGCCTCATCCGGCGGCATCCCGGCCGCGAGCTGGCCGAGGACGCGATGGGTGGCGTGCCGGGCGTCGTAGTAGTCCGGCGGGGTGACGAGGTTGACCTGCCGGCGGATGTACCAGAGGACGGCGTCGGCGGCCGTCTCGTTGGCCTGGTCGCGGGTGGGCGCGACGAACCAGGGGATCATCAGCGCGACCCGGCGGGAGTCGGGGTCGAACCCGGCGGCGGCCAGACGCTCGCGGTATTGGGCGATGTCGTCCGCCACGTCGTCGATGCCCTTGACCATGGTCATGCCGAGCAGGTTGTAGCCGTGGTCGGCCGCCGCCAGATAGCCCTCCAGCGACGTCGAGGCCACCCAGACCGGCGGATGCGGCTGTTGCACGGGACGCGGGTAGACCGCCACGTCCGGGATCTCGAAGTACTCGTTCGATCGGCTGACCGGCTCCCCGTCGGCCCGCCAGATGGCCAGTGTCGCGTCCAGCGAGTCCTCCCAGATCTGCCGGGACTTCTCGAAGGGCCGCTGGAAGGCCTGGTACTCCAGGGGCGAGGCCCCCCGCCCGGTGCCGAACTCCACCCGGCCGCCGCTCAGCACGTCGAGGGTGGCCACGCGCTCCGCGGTGCGGATCGGCGACTGGAACGGCAGCAGCACCACGCCCAGCCCGAGATGGATCCGCTCGGTCCGCTGGGAGATCGCGGCCAGCACGAGATCGGGCGCGGAGGAGTGGGAGAACCCCCGCGTGAAGTGGTGCTCGACGAACCAGGCGGTGTCGAAACCGAGCCGATCACCGAGCACGACCTGGTCGATCACGTTCTGGAACGCCTGTTGCTCGACCTCGCGGGAGCGCCCGCGCACCTCCAGCTCGTAGCCCAGGCTGATCCGTAGGGACGTCATCGCGCCTCCGGCGAAAGTAGTAAACCAAGCGCTCGCTTGGTAGAGACTATCAGCACCAAAGACTTGCGGGAAGGGCGCGTTCGCGATCAGAGTGATGCACGTGAGGCGAAAGCACGCGCTAAGGCGGCCGAAAGATGGCACGCTCCCCGATATGGGGGCCGATGATTTCTCCCTCACGAGCGGGCGCGGTTACGAGGCGTTCGGCCGGGTGATGGCCGCTCTCGCCACGGAGGCCGAGTTCATCGAGTCCTGCCGGGATCTGACCTGGTGGCGGGGCGCCGACCACAGCTGGCACATCGAGTGGCGCGACGGCCCGTACGCCTCAGAGGTGGCGGCGCTGCTGGCCGAGCAGGTGCGCGCTCCCGCGTACGAGGACGAGCTCGGCGCGCCCGCCGGGCCGGGTGACAGCCGGTCGGCGGTGCTCGACGTGATGGGCGTCCGCTTCGAGTTGCGGGCCATCGATCCGCTGGGCCGCGAGCGCGTACGCGACAAGCCGGGCTTCTGGCGGCTGGCCGAGGCGCTCGACACCACCCGCGCCACGAACGCCCCGCGCCCCTGGGAAACGCTACTGGGCGGCTAGCCCGGCCTGAAAGACGTGCGCGCCCAGGCGCTCGCGGTGCGCCTGCGGCGGGCCGAAGAGTTGGGCGTCGGAGGTGGCCCGCTTGAGGTAGCGATGGGCCGGATGCTCCCAGGTCACGCCGATCCCGCCGTGGACCTGGATGTTCTCGCCCGCCGCCGTGAGATACGCCTCAGTGCAGTAGGACCCGGCGATCGCCGCGAGGGACTCCGACCCGGCCGCCGCCAGCGCCGCCGATCTGGCCGACTCCACGAGCAGCAGCAGGTCGGCCAGCTTGTGCTTGATCGCCTGGAAGGAGCCGATCGGCCTGCCGAACTGATGGCGCAGTTTGGCGTGCTCCGTGGCCATCTCCAGGCAGCGCTCGGCCCCGCCCACCTGCTCGGCCGCCAGCGCCGCGATGCCGAGGTCGCGCACCCGGCTCCACGTCGCGCCGTCGCCGGCCGGCCGCGCCGGAGCGTGGTCGAAGGACAACTCGGCCAGGGGCCGGCTCTCGTCCATGGTCGGGTACGCCACGCGCCGCGTCGGCACTGCCTCGACCAGGAGCCCGTCGGCGTAGGCGAGCACCACATCGCCCTCCAGCGCGTACGGGACGACGCCCGTGAGCAGGCCGTCCCGGAGGGTCAGGTCGCCGTCGCCGGGTAGGACGACGGTCGCCGTCACCGAGCCGTCGGCCAGCGCGGGCAGCAGCCGGCCCATCGCCGCCTCGTCGCCGCCCGCCTTGAGCGCCTCAACGGCCAGGACGGCGCTCTGCAGGAAGGGGTATGGGGACAGGGTCCTGCCCAGCTCTCCCGCCACCACCGCGATCTCGGCCGGGCCGCAGCCCGCTCCGCCGTACTCCTCCGGGACGGCGAGCCCTGCGGTGCCCAGCTCGCGCGCGAACGCCGCCCAGGGCGCGGCGGGGCGGTCGGTGAGATAGGCGCGGACGACGGAGCGCAGCTCGTCTGTGACGGTCACCGAGCCAGTTTAACCAAGCGATTGCTTCGTTGCATTCGGTTGGTCGAAATTTGCCTTTTCTGGACGGCCACATAATCTGGTTGTGGTATTGCGACGAGTTGCGAAGGGAGGGTTGACCAGGCAATGGACGTAAAAGAGAGCACGATCGACTACGCGGAGTTCGCCGCGTACGACCGTGACCAGCGCTGCATCGAACGCCATGTGCTGGGGGCCTTCCTCGGCGGGCTGGTCGTCGGGCTCGTGGGCATACTCGCCGACGGTCGCGGTCCCCAATGGCTCGGCCAGGTCTATGACCCGTACATGTATCTGGGTCTGGCTCTGCTCGTCGGGGCGAGCGCGGCGGGCTTCGGGTGGGCGTTGCTCACCACGTTCCTGGCCTCCCTGTCCATGATCGTCGTGACCCTGGGCGGCAGCATGGTGCGCGGCGGGCCCGACATCGGCGGCGTGGGTGTCGGCGGCTCCGCGGCCGGGCTGAACTGGACGCTCTGCCTGCTGGTCGGGCTGGGCCTGCTCGCCTACGTGACGAGGCGGCCGGATGTCTGGGGCGACCTGGCCGCGGGCCTCATCGGCGCCCTGCTGCTCGCCGACGTGATCGACCGCGCGACGCCCGGCTTCATCCACAGCGACCCCGCGTTCTGGCCCGGCCCCGCGCCCGTGCTCGGCGCCCTGTCCGTCGTGCTGGTGATGGCGTTGCGCCGCGGCAAGGCGGGCCGGGTGCGCGCGCTGGCGCTGACGGCGGTCCTTGTCGGCCTGTTCGCGGTCGCGGTGGCCGGTTCGCTGGGCGGCTGGGTTCCCATCGCGGGATAAGGCCGCGCGGCGAGTCGCTCCTAGTCGATAGCCTGTAGTCCTCATATCCAGGCCGAACAAGGAGTAGCCGTGTCGCTGCGCATGTCGTCGTTGTTTCTTCGCACCCTGCGGGACGACCCGGCAGACGCGGAAGTGCCGAGCCACAAGCTCCTGGTCCGCGCCGGTTATGTCCGGCGGGTGGCGCCCGGCATCTACTCGTGGCTGCCCCTCGGCAAGATGGTGCTGGAAAACGTCGCCAAGGTCGTCCGCGAGGAGATGAACCGGATGGGCGGCCAGGAGGTGCTCTTCCCCGCCCTGCTGCCGCGCGAATACTACGAGGCCACCGGTCGCTGGACCGAATACGGTGACACGCTTTTCCGGCTCAAGGACCGCAAGGGCGTCGACTACCTGCTCGGCCCCACGCACGAGGAGCTCTTCGCCGACATGGTCAAGGGCGAATACTCCTCGTACAAGGACTATCCGGTCACGCTCTACCAGATCCAGACGAAGTACCGCGACGAGGCCAGGCCCCGCGCGGGCATCCTGCGCGGTCGCGAGTTCCTGATGAAGGACGCCTACTCCTTCGACCTCGACGACGAAGGACTCAAGCACTCCTACGAGCAGCACCGCGAGACCTACATCCGGACGTTCGACCGGCTCGGCATCGATTACAAGATCGTGTTCGCCACGTCGGGCGCGATGGGCGGCTCGGCCTCCGAGGAGTTCCTGGCGCCCACGCCCACCGGCGAGGACACCTTCGTGGCCTGCCGCTCCTGCGGCTACGCGGCCAACGCCGAGGCCGTCACCACGACCGCGCCCCCGGCCCGCGCCCTCGACGGGCTGGAGCCGCAGCGCGTCCTCGACACCCCCGACACCCCGACCATCGAGTCGCTGGTGTCCTACGTCAACGAGCACCACGGCCTGTCGATCACCGCCGCCGAGACCCTGAAGAACGTCGTCGTCAAGGTCACCACGCCCGGCTCCGACAAGGTCGAGACGCTGATCGTCGGCGTGCCCGGCGACCGCGAGGTCGACTTCAAGCGCCTGGAGGCCGCGCTGGCCCCCGGCGAGCCCGCCATCTTCGAGGCCGAGGACTTTGCCAAGCACCCCGGCCTGATCCGCGGCTACATCGGCCCGCAGGTCCTGCGCGACCTCGGCATCCGCTACCTCGTCGACCCCCGCGTGGTCACCGGCACCTCCTGGGTGACCGGCGCCAACGAACGCGGCAAGCACGCCGCCCACGTGGTCGCGGGCCGTGACTTCGTCCCCGACGGCACGATCGAGGCCGCCGAGGTGCGCGCCGGAGACCCGTGCCCCCGCTGCGGCTCGCCGCTGTCCATCGACCGCGGCATCGAGATCGGGCACATCTTCCAGCTCGGCCGCAAATACGCCGACGCGGCCGGGCTCGACGCCCTGGGCCCCGACGGCAAGCCGATCCGCATCACGATGGGCTCCTACGGCATCGGCGTCTCGCGCGCCGTGGCGGTCATCGCCGAGCAGGCCCACGACGAGCTCGGGCTGGTGTGGCCGCGCGAGATCGCGCCCGCCGACGTGCACATCGTGGGCACGGGCAAGGACAACCAGATCGAGGTGGCCCTCCAGCTGGCCGCCGAGCTGGAGTCCCGCGGGCTGCGGGTGCTCGTCGACGACCGGTCCGGGGTCTCGCCCGGCGTCAAGTTCAAGGACGCCGAGCTGCTCGGCCTGCCCACGATCGTGGTCGTGGGCCGCGGTCTGGCTCAGGGTGTGGTCGAGCTCCGCGACCGGGTCACCGGCGCCAAGGAGGAGATCCCGCTCGACACGGCCGCCGACCGCGTGCTGGCCGCCTGCTCGTAACGCGAAGCACGGCTCCCCCTTCGGTCAAGGGGGAGCCGTGCTGCTCTGCCAGGGGGAGCCGTCAGTCCATGGCCGCGGGCATGGAGATCTTGCCGCGGCGGCGGAGCACCACGGGCCCGATCAGGCAGGCGGCGGCGATCACCAGGATGGCCAGCGACACGGGCCGGGTGAAGAACACCGCCGGGTCCCCCTCACTGAACGCCAGGGCCCGCCTGAACTGCACCTCCATCAGCGGCCCGAGCACCGCCCCGAGGATCAGCGGCGCCACCGGATAGCCGGCCCGCCGCAGGACGAACCCCACCAGCCCGAACCCGTACGCCACCAGGATCTCGAACACGCTCTGCGAGGTGGCGTAGACACCCAGCGTCGCGAACGTCAGGATCGCCGCCGTCAGCAGCGCGGCCGGCACGCTCAGCAGCTTCACCCACAGCCGGATCAGCGGCAGGTTCAGCACCAGCAGCATCACGTTGCCGATGTAGAGGCTGGCGATCAGCGTCCACACGAGCACCGGTTGCTGATCGAACAGCTGCGGTCCCGGCTGCACGTTGTAGATCTGGAAGGCGATCAGCAGCATGCTGGCCGTGGCCGAGGTGGGGATGCCGAGCGTGAGCAGCGGCACCAGCACGCCGGAGAACGCCGCGTTGTTGGCCGCCTCGGGCCCCGCCACGCCCTCGATGGCGCCATGGCCGAACTCCTCGGGGTCCTTGGCCAGCCGCTTCTCGACGTTGTAGCTGAGGAAGGTGGGCAACTCGGCGCCGCCCGCGGGCAGCGAGCCGATCGGCAGGCCGAACGCGGTGCCCCGCAGCCACGGCCGCCAGGATCTGCGCCAGTCGTCGCGGGTCATGCCGATGCGCCCGGTCACCTTCACCGGCGGCTGCTCCTGCCGGTTCCGCTGGGCCGCGGTGGCGACCGCCTCGGCCACGGCGAACAGGCCGACGGCCAGCGCCACGACCGGCAGCCCCTCGTACAGGTCGGGTACGCCGAAGGCCAGGCGCGGCTGACCGGTCATCTGGTCGATGCCCACCATGCCGATCGCCAGCCCGAGGAAGAGGCTGGACAGGCCGCGCACGATCGAGTCGCCCATGAGCGAGGTGACGGTGACGAAGGCGAGCACCATGATCGAGAAGTACTCGGCGGGCTGGATCGACTTGGCGATGGCCGACATTCCGGGCGCCAGGAACGTGATCACGACGGTGGAGATCGTGCCCGCCACGAACGAGCCGATGGCCGCCGTGGCCAGCGCGGCCCCGGCCCGGCCCTTCCGCGCCATCGGGTAGCCCTCGAGCGTGGTGGGGATCGACGCCGTCTCGCCGGGGATGTTGAGCAGGATCGCGGTGGTGCTGCCGCCGTACATGCCGCCGTAGTAGATCCCGGCGAACATCACGAACGCGCCCACCGGGTCGAACACCATCGTCAGGGGCAGCAGCAGCGCGATCGTCGTGGCCGGGCCGAGGCCCGGCAGCACGCCGACGAGCGTGCCGACGGTGACGCCGAGCAGGCCGAGCAGCAGGTTCTGCAGGGTGAGCGCGTGCGCGAAGCCGTCGAGCAGGTGGCCCAGTACGCTCATCTCAGATCGCCAATCTGATCAGGCCCGGAGGCAGCGTGATGCCCAGCACCCGGTCGAACAGCACATACGTGGCCAGCGCCAGCAGCAGGCCCACGACCAGGTCGCGCACCAGCTTGCGGCTGCCGAGCACGCGGGCCACCGCGACGAAGAACAGCGTGGTCGCCTGCCAGTAGCCCACGGGCGCGAGCAGGACCGCGTACAGAGCGAGCGCGCCGATGAGGAGCAGCACGGGACGCCAGTGCACGCCCTCGTCCTCGCCGCCCTCGCGGGTCACCGGAGCGCGGAACGCCTGCACCACCCCGATCACGGCCACCACCGCCATGCCGATGCCGACCAGGAGCGGGAAGGCCCGTGGCCCGACGGCCTGGTAACCGCCGCCGTCAGGGATCATGAACGCCTGCGCCAGTACGACCAGCGCGACAGCCAGGAACCCCGCCGAGACGAGCCGGGTGGTCACTTGCCCAGTCCCAACTCGCCGAGGATTGTGGTGATCTGCCCGCGCTGCTCGGTGAGCACCTGCTTGAACGAGTCGCCCGGGGTCCAGGCGTCGACCCAGTTGTTCTGCTTGAGGACCTGCTGCCAGCACGACGTCTGCCGCATCTTGTCGATCATCTTGACGACGTCCTGCTGCTGCTCGGCCGACAGCCCCGCCGGGGCGAGCACGCCGGCCATCGTGGAGATGGCCTGGTCCGACAGCCCCAGTTCCTTCAGCGTCGGCGCGTCGATGCCCTCGATCCGCTTGTCGCCGTCCACCGCGAGGGCCTTGAGCTCTCCGGCCTGGAGCTGCGCGCGAAGCTCGGCGACGGTGTCGATGCCCGCGGTGGCGGCGCCGCTGAGCAGCAGGTTCATCGACTCGCCGCCGCCCGCCGTGGGCACGTAGTTGACCTGCTTGGCGTCGATGCCCTGGCCCTTGGCCAGTCCCGCGACCGTCATCTGCCCGGGGCCGCCGAGCGAGCCGCCGGTCCACTTGATGCCGTGCGGGTTCTTCTTCATCGCGGCCAGCAGCGACTTCAGGTCCGCGTACGGCGCGTTCTTCGGCACCACGATCGCGCTCGGACCCCTGCTCAGCCCGGCGATCGGGGTGAGCGTGGTCAAGTCGACGGGCGAGTGGTTGTTCACGATGCCACCGAGCATGGTCGCGCTGTCCATGACCATGAGCTGGTAGGGGTCGCCCTTGCTCTTGGCGAACTGGGCCAGCCCGATCGTGCCGCCCGCGCCGGGGACGTTGATGACCGTGGCCTTCGCGGTGGTGATCTTGCACTGGCTGAGCGCGCCGGCGATGCCGCGGGCACGGGTGTCCCAGCCGCCGCCGGGGCTGCCCGGCGCCATGATCGTCAGAGGCTTGCTCGGGTATTCGGCGCCCGCCTCGGCGCTCTCGCCGACCGCGCAACCGGTGGCCAGAACCGTCAGGACGGCGGCGGCAACAATGATCTTCATGAGGTCTCCCGGGGGGTGAGAATCGAGGTGAAGAAGTCCTTGACCGGCTCCAGCACGCTCATCGGCTGGTGCGCCACGCCGGGCACGACGTCGAACCTGACGTTGATGCCGTGCGCGGCGAAGTTGTCACGCAGCGCCGCCAGCCGTTCGACACGGGTGGTTCCGTAGGCGTCGGCGCCGTCCATCCAGTTGGCGTCGCCCTGGTTGTTGATCTCCCAGGTCTCGACGTCCTCGGCACCCACGACCATCTGTACCGGCACCGCCCCGAGCTCCTCGATCCTGGGCGGCTGGCCGAACTCCTCCTCGAACCCCTTGAGCCCGATCCACCACGGGCTGTCCCAGTCGATGTACGATATCCGCCCTGGTGCACCAATTGACACTCCGGCCAACCGGTCCGGATGCAGGTAGGCGAACCGATGGGCGAACTGGCCGCCGCCGGAGAAGCCGTGCAGGAGGAACCGCTCGGTGTCGACGTTGAAACGCTCGCCGACCTCCTCGACCATCGCCAGCAGCACGTGGTCGAAGCGGATGCCGCGGTAGTTGATGAACTTGAAGCCGTGCAGGTCGTCCGCGTCCTCGATGCCCGCGGGGAACAGCGGTGCCAGGACCAGGCAGCCCTGCTGCTCACCCCATTCGGCGAGGTTGTCGCGGTACTGCGGCCCGCGCCGTCCCGTCCCGTGCTGCATGACGGCGATCGGGACCGGCGGGCCGTCGGGCGAGTGGGCCGTCGGCACGTAGAGGCAGTAGGAGAAGCGCTGGTCGTATCGGGAGGCGAAGATGGTGGTGGACCCGCTGAAGTAATACTCCCGAGGGTGCTTAACCGCGCCGCCGTTTTCGTGTAGTGGTGCCTTGGCCATGGCGCCACAGCCTGGACATATATCCAGTTTCGGACAAGGAGATTGCCGCCAACGCGGTAATGTGCAACGTGCCCGTCACGCTCCTCCTGTCCTCCACCGACCCGGCCTCGATCACCATGGGCGTCTCCCCGCTGGCCGAGCTCTGCGCCTGCCTGCACGCGCTCGACGAGCCCGGACACCACCCCGCGGCGGCCCGCTGGGTGGCCAGGGTCCACACGGAGGCCGACGAGGACCTGCTGGCCAGGGCGACGGCGTGGGCGCCCCTGTGGAGCGCCTTCCGGGCCCGCTACCTGCTGCCGCTGTCCGCCGGCCGGTCCAGGACGCTCGAAGACGAGCTGGCCGAGATCGAGGCGCTGCCGATCGGCGACTTCACCGCCATGACCCTCCAGGCGCTCATCGGCAAGAACAGCGCCGGCGTCGGCGGCGACGTGCTCCAGCGCCTCAGACTGATCTCCTCCAGCCGGGTGGAGCTGGGCACCCGAGTGCAGAACGACCCCTGGGGCTTCAGGCGCGAACTGACCGGCTTCCTGGCCGACTTCGCCGCCGCGGCCTTCGAGGCGGACTGGCCGGGCCTGCGTACGGCGCTGGCCGCCGAGGCCGCGGTGCGCGAGCGGACGATCGCGGTGCACGGCCCCATGGCGCTGGCCGACTTCCCCACCGCCACGGCCGTCGAGGGCGGGCGTCGAATCGTCCTGGACAAGCTCTACAACGCCACCGCCCACATCGGCGCCGACCGGCCCTGCCTGCTCGTCCCCAGCCTGTACGGCCGCCCGCACTTCGTGGTCAAGCACTATCCGGGCTACCCCGTGGTCATCCAGTACGGCGTGGGCACCTCCGCCGGGGTCTCCCTGGAGACCGCCCGGCAACGGCTGGCCGTCCTCCAGCACCCGACCCGTCTCAAGCTCTGCTACGCCATCCTGCGCAATCCGGTGGCCACCTCGGAGCTCGCCAACCAACTGGGCATGACCGCCCCCCAGGTCTCAAGACACCTACGCCACCTGAGGGAGGCAGCGCTGGTGCACGTGCACCGGCGCGGCTCGGTGGTCTACTACCAACTCGACGCCGAGGCAATCGAACGCCTGGGCAGCGACCTACTGACGGTGCTCTACCGCTGAACCGCTCGCATCCGATCACTCCCGCTCCCCGGAGGGGACTCCCCTCCTTGGAGGCCTCTGCCACGATGGACGGTCTTCTTCCTCGCCCCCGGAGGGGATGCCCTTCCCAGGGACCCCAGCCACGACGGACGGCCTTCTTTCGCTCCCCCGAAGGGGGTATCTCCACAAGGACCCCAGCCACAACAGACCGTCACAGAGACTGAGACGGTCGTGTGGACGGTGAGCCGCTCTCAGCCGGTAGGCCCCGACATGCCGGGAAAGGCCGTGGTGATCGCGGGACGGAAGGAGTAGGAGCGGGCCACCGACTCCTGCATGGCCAGCGCCGCGTACCGGCGCAGCGACGCGTCGTCCGACGCCACCAGCTCCAGGTAGGCGGCCGTGATGCCGCCCTCCACGTGGACCGCGAGCTGAACCGCCTGCGCCGCCGTGGACGGCACGATCGGCAGGGCGTAGCCCCCCTCGGGCTCGGTCGGCGTGCCGCCCCGGGTGGTGATGGCGGTGCGCAACTGGTCGCGTCTGGCTCGATGAGCGTCGAACGCGGTCGTGACCCGCGACCGCAGCGAGCCCGTGGTGCGCGCGCCGATCAGCCCGTACGCGAAGACGGCGGCATGCTCGGCCGACAGCGCCTTGCGCAGCCTCTCCACATCGGCCGGTGTCACGTCGACCTCGGCAGGGCCAGGGCGTGGGCGGCCTCGCAGGCGCCGATGGCGGCGATGAGCTGGGCCAGCTGCGGCGAGACGCCGGCGAGCTGGCGGACGCGGAGCGCCGCCGCCCGGCGCTCGGCCTCACGCAGCCGCGACACCGACGTCTTCGGCACGGGAGCGGGCGTCTGAGGCGCGGGGGAGGAAGGGGATGGCGTGGGCTCGCCGGGCAGGCGTTTGCGCAACTCGTCGAGGTGAGCCTGATGGCGGTCGCGGAACGGGGTCAGCTTGGTCGCGCCGCCCGCGATCAGCGCGGAGTAGAGGGCGATCGTGTGTTCCTTGTCGGCGATCAGCTGCCGCAGCAGCACCCGCTCAGGATCTTCCGACGGAGTGGGCGACGGCTGGGGGGTGTCGGACGCGTCGCATCCCGACAGGGCCGCGGCGGCCGCTCCGCCCGCCAGCACGGCTCGCCGTGACAGAGAACGCGGGCGCACGGGCAGGGACCTCCTGTAAACGGAACGCAGATAGCATCGTACGGTCTTGCGCTCGCTCCCCGTGTCAGGCGACGCTCGCCATTCGCACGTGCCGAGTGGCGCTCTCTTCGTGCCCTCGTACAGATAGGGTGTCAACTGTCGTAGCTGGCTGAGCGGCCAGGCGACTTGAGAGCCAGAGGCGAGGTCCGCCCGGCTGAGACATGACAATAGGGAGGTCGATATGGGCAGCGCATCACCCCGCGACCACCTGATGAAGCTCCTTGAGCCCGTCGTCGGCGCGGAGGGCCTCGATCTGGAGGACGTCACGGTCACCCAGGCCGGCAAGCGCCGGCTGCTGCGTGTGATCGTCGACCGCGACGGCGGCGTGAGCCTCGACGACGTGGCCGACGTCAGCCAGGCCGTCTCCGCGGCGCTCGACGACGCCGACGCGATGGGCCAGTCGGCCTACACGCTGGAGGTCTCCTCGCCGGGCGTCGACCGCCCGCTGACCGAGCCGCGTCACTGGCGGCGCGCGGCCAAGCGGCTGGTGAAGGCCGAGATGAGAGATGGTTCCGTGGTGGAGGGCCGCGTGCGCTCCGCGGACGAGAGCGGCGTCGAGCTCGACGTCGACGGCGCCGGGCGCCGATTCGACTATCAGGACCTGGCCCGCGGACGGGTGCAGGTGGAGTTCCGCCGGTTCGACGACGAAGACGTCGACGGCGACGAAGGCTAAGGGGAAAGCCTCGTGGACATCGACATGAGCGTCCTGCGCAGCCTGGAGCGGGAGAAGGACATCTCCTTCGACCTGGTCGTCAAGGCGATCGAAGACGCGCTGCTGATCGCCTACTTCCGCACCGAGGGTGCCGCGCCCAAGGCGCGCGCGGAGCTCGACAGGACGAGCGGGCACGTGACCATCTTCGCCGCCGAGATCGACGACGAGGGCGAGATCGTCAGGGAGTTCGACGATACGCCGGGCAACTTCAGCAGAATCGCGGCGACCACCGCCAAGCAGGTCATCCTGCAGCAGCTGCGCGACGCCGAGGACGAGATCAACTTCGGCGAGTTCGCCAGCCGCGAGGGTGAGCTGGTCTCCGGTGTGATCCAGCAGGGCAAGGACCCGCGCGTGGTGCTGGTCGACCTCGGCAAGATCGAGGCCGTCCTGCCGCACAACGAGCAGGTGCCCGGCGAGGACTACGTGCACGGCGAGCGCATCCGCGCCTATGTGGTGCAGGTGAAGAAGGGCCACAAGGGCCCTTCGGTCACGCTGTCGCGTACCCATCCGGGCCTGGTCAAGAAGCTGTTCGCGCTGGAGGTGCCGGAGATCGCCGACGGCACGGTGGAGATCGCCGCCGTGGCCCGCGAGGCCGGTCACCGCACGAAGATCGCGGTCAGGTCGCGCAGGCAGGGCGTCAACGCCAAGGGCGCGTGCATCGGCCCGATGGGCTCGCGCGTGCGCAACGTGATGACCGAGCTGCACGGCGAGAAGATCGACATCATCGACTGGTCCGAGGACCCCGGCGAGTTCGTGGGGAATGCCCTGTCGCCGGCCCGCGTTTCCCACGTTGAGGTCCTCGATCTCGAAGGCCGGGTCGCGCGGGTGACCGTGCCCGACTACCAGCTCTCCCTGGCCATCGGCAAAGAGGGACAGAACGCCCGGCTTGCCGCGAGGCTCACTGGATGGCGGATTGACATCAGGCCTGACACCCAGGCCGAGGATGCTGCCGGTTCCGTAGATGCGTCAACACGGTAAGCTGGAATATGGTGGCCACGCGGCTCCACAGCGCACCTGTGTGGGCTGCAGGGTCCGTACGGCTAAGTCCGACCTGCTCCGCTTGGTGCGGGTCGAGGATCACGTGATCCCTGACCTGCGAGGACGGCTTCCTGGTCGAGGTGCGTCACTGCATCCGTCCGAGAAGTGTCTGGAGCTTGCCGAGCGTCGCCGAGCGTTTCCGCGCGCGTTCCGCGTGCCGGGGCCGCTTGACGTCTCGCGCGTGCGGGTGCACCTGGAGAAGGGGAACCAAGAAATGTCATGTAGGACGCCGAGTTGATGGGCGGAGTCAGATTGCTATGAGCGCCTGATGAGCACGCGGCGATGAAGATGTCAAGGTAGCGACGGTCCGGACGGCACAGCCAGCCTCCCGGGCCGAGTAAGGGAGTGCAGTGGCGAAGGTCCGGGTATACGAGCTCGCTAAGGAGTTCGGCGTAGAGAGCAAGGTCGTCATGGCCAAGCTCCAGGAGATGGGGGAGTTCGTCCGTTCGGCGTCCTCCACCATCGAGGCGCCGGTGGTCCGCAGGCTCACCGAAGCATTGGGCGCATCCAAGGGTGGGTCCTCGAGGGGCGGCGGTTCGTCGTCCAAGCCGCAGCCGCCAAGGGCTGCTCCCCGGCCGGCGGACAGCCTGGCCGGTAACGGCGTCGCGGAGGCGCCGACCCCAACATCAGCTCCGCGTCCTGGTCCGGGCCCCAGGCCCGGTCCGCGTCCGGGTCCGGCAGGTCCCGCGGGCGGCGGTCAGCCGCGCCCGCCGGTGCCGATGCCGCACCAGCCGCAGCCTGAGCCCGAGCGTGCCGACACCTCCGGCGCTCCGCAGGCGCGTTTCGACAGCGGCACCCGTCCCGCGCCCGCTGCGGGCGCCCCCACTCCGGGCCCGCGTCCCGGTCCCGCCGCCCGTCCGGGTCCCAAGCCCGGCCCCGCGGCGCGTCCCGGCGCGCCCTCCGGTGGCGGCGGCCCGGCGGCTCCGCGTCCCGACCGTGGTCCGTCCGATCGTGGCCCGTCCGACCGTTCCCCCTCCGGTGGCGGTCCTCGTCCGGGTCCCGGTCCCAAGCCGGGTCCGCGCGGCCCGCGTCCGGGCAACAACCCGTTCTCGTCCAACGCCAGCGGCATGGGCCAGTCCCGGCCGCCGCGTCCCGGTGCCAACCGCGATGGTGGCGGCACCGGTCCCGGCCAGCGCGAGCGTCGTGACGGTCCGCCGCGCGACGGCGCGGCCCCGCGTCCCCCGCAGGGTCGTGGCGGCGACGGCAGGCCCGGTGCGGCCGGTCCGCGTCCTGGTCCGCCCGGTGCGGCCGGCCCGCGTCCCGGTCCCGGTGCGGGCGGTCCCCGTCCCGGCGGTCCGCGTCCCAACCCGATGATGATGCCCCAGGGTCGTCCCGCCGGTCCCGGCGGTGGCGGCGGCGGTGGCCGTCCCGGTGGTGGCGGCGGTCGTCCCGGCGGCGGTGGCGGCGGTGGCCGTCCCGGTGGCGGTGGCGGCGGCGGTCGTCCCGGTGGTGGCGGCGGTTTCGCCGGTCGCCCCGGTGGCGGCGGTGGCGCCGGTCGTCCGGGCACGAGCACCGGTGGTCCCGGTGGCGGCGGCGGTTTCGCCGGTCGTCCCGGTGGCGGCGGCCGTGGCCGCGGTGGCGGCACGGCGGGCGCGTTCGGGCGTCCCGGTGGCCGTCCCACGCGTGGCCGCAAGTCCAAGCGCCAGAGGCGCCAGGAGTTCGACAACATGTCGGCCCCGGCGATCGGCGGCGTGCAGGTCGCGCGCGGCAACGGTGCGACGATCCGCCTTCCGCGCGGCGCTTCGCTCTCCGACTTCGCCGACCGGATCGGTGCCAATCCCGCCTCGCTGGTGCAGATCATGCTGCACCTCGGCGAGATGGTGACCGCCACCCAGTCGGTCAACGAGGAGACGCTGCAGCTGCTCGGCTCCGAGCTCGACTACAACATCCAGGTCGTCAGCCCGGAGGAGGAGGACCGCGAGCTTCTCGAGGCCTTCGACATCGAGTTCGGCGAGGACGAGGGCGACGAGGCCGACCTGGCCGCGCGTCCGCCGGTCGTGACCGTCATGGGTCACGTCGACCACGGTAAGACCAAGCTGCTCGACGCCATCCGCAAGACCAACGTGGTGGCGCGCGAGGCGGGTGGCATCACCCAGCACATCGGCGCTTACCAGGTCGCCACCGAGCACGAGGGCGAAGAGCGCAAGGTCACCTTCATCGACACCCCGGGTCACGAGGCGTTCACCGCCATGCGTGCCCGTGGTGCCAAGGCGACCGACATCGCGGTGCTGGTGGTCGCGGCCGACGACGGCGTCAAGCCGCAGACGATCGAGGCGCTCAACCACGCCCAGGCGGCCGACGTGCCGATCGTGGTCGCGGTCAACAAGGTCGACAAGGAGGGCGCCGACCCCAACAAGGTCCGTGCCCAGCTCACCGAGTACGGCCTGGTGGCGGAGGAGTTCGGTGGCTCGACGCTGTTCGTCGACATCTCCGCCAAGAACGGGACCGGCATCGAGCAGCTGCTCGAGGCCATCCTGCTCACCGCGGACGCCGAGCTCGACCTGCGCGCCAACCCGGCGATGGACGCTCAGGGCATCGCGATCGAGGCGCACCTCGACAAGGGCCGTGGCCCGACCGCGACCGTCCTGGTCCAGCGCGGCACGCTGCGCGTCGGCGACTCCATCGTCTGTGGCGAGGCCTACGGCCGCGTCCGGGCGATGCTCGACGACAACGGCGACCTGGTCGAAGAGGCCACGCCGTCCCGTCCGGTCCTGGTCATGGGTCTGACGGCGGTGCCGGGCGCGGGTGACAACTTCATCGTCGTCACCGACGACCGGATGGCCCGTCAGATCGCCCAGCAGCGCGCGGCGCGCAAGCGCAGCGCCGACATGGCGAGGTCGAGCCGTCGCCTGACCCTCGAGGAGCTGTTCAGCAACCTCGAGAAGGGTCGCGTCGACGAGCTCAAGCTCATCATCAAGGGTGACGTGTCCGGTTCGGTGGAGGCCCTGGAAGACGCCCTGCTCAAGATCGATGTCGGCGACGAGGTCAGGCTCCGTGTCCTGCACCGCGCCGTCGGTGCGATCACCGAGTACGACGTCAACCTGGCCGTCGCCGACGACAACGCGGTCATCATCGGCTTCAACGTCCGGCCTGAGCCCCGGGCGCGCGACCTGGCCGAGCGCGAGGGCGTCGACATCCGCTACTACTCGGTCATCTACCAGGCGATCGAGGAGATCGAAGCGGCGCTCAAGGGCATGCTCAAGCCCGAGTTCGAAGAGGTCCAGATGGGCACCGCCGAAGTCCGCGAGGTCTTCAAGGTGCCGAGGATCGGCAACGTCGCCGGTTCGCTGGTCCGCTCCGGCACGATCGTGCGCAACAGCAAGGCCCGGATCATCCGCGATGGCGTCGTCATCGCCGACAACCTGACCGTCTCGTCGCTGCGTCGCTTCAAGGACGACGCGACCGAGGTCCGCGAGGGCTTCGAGTGCGGTATCGGGGTCGGCTACAACGACATCCGGATCGACGACGTCATCGAGACGTTCGAGATGCGGGAGAAGCCGCGCGCGTAACACGCGGCCGGGCGCCCGGCGGACCATCCGCCGGGCGCCTCTCGCACGCCTGGGCCCGCTTTCCACTGCAGCGGGGCCGGGGTGCCTTCACACACCAGGACAAGCGGTGGTTGCCAACGATGTATGTGGGTGCTCTGACCCTGGACATCCTGCTCGGCGACGTACATTCGCTGAAGCAGAAGCGTTCCGTCGTGCGACCGCTGGTCGCCGAGCTGCACAGGCGTTTTCCCGGTGTCGCGGTGGCCGAGACCGGTCACCTCGACCTGCACCGCCGGGCGGAGGTCGGCATCGCCGTAGTCTCGGGCTCGGCGGGCAACTGCCAAGAGGTATTGGACGCCTGCGAGCGCATGGTGGCCTTCCGCCCTGAGATCGAGCTGCTGTCGGCGAGACATCGGCTCTACAACGACGAAGACTGAACGACTGCACGGCCTCCGGGCCGTGCGTGAGGGGGAGCGAACATGGTGGATGCAGCACGAGCGCGCAAGCTCGCCGACCGCATCCAGCAGATCGTCGCCGAGATGCTGGAGCGCCGGATCAAGGACCCGCGCCTGGGCTTCGTCACCGTGACCGACACGCGCATCACCGCCGACCTGCGTGAGGCCACGGTCTTCTACACGGTGTTCGGCTCCGATGCCGAGCGGGCCGACACTGCGGCCGCCCTCGATAGCGCGAGAGGCATCATCCGCTCCGAGGTGGGCCGCCAGACCGGTGTCCGCTTCACTCCGACGCTGGAGTTCAAGCACGACCCGCTGCCCGACAGCGCGCGCCAGCTCGACGATCTGATCAACGCCGCCAAGGCGAGGGACGCCGAGGTGGCGCGCAAGGCCGAGGGCGCGACCTATGCCGGTGACCCCGATCCCTACCGCAAGCCGGAGGAGGACGACGAGCCGGACCTCCTCGGCAAGCCTGACGAGGACGGGCAGCCGGCGACGTGACGCCCGACGTGCGCGACAGAACCGATCGCCCGCCCCACCCGGGTCCGGGCACATCGGCTGAGGGCACGTCGGGGCAGGGTCGTGTTCAGGCTCTGCCGCTCACCGGCGCGGACGGCGCGCTGCCGCCGTCCGGCTCGGTGATCCCCGAGCCCGCCTGGCGGCGCGCGCTCGATCTGATCGGCAAGGCCGACGAGATCGCGCTGGCCTGCCACGTGTCACCCGACGGCGACGCGCTCGGCTCGATGCTGGCCACCGGCTCCGTCCTGCGGGCCCAGGGCAAGCGGGTCGTCGCCTCCTTCGGTGACCGGCAGTTCGACGTGCCGCGCCTGCTGCGCTTCCTGCCCGGCCAGGACCTGCTCGTGCCGCCGGCGGACTTTCCGGCGGAGCCGGAGCTGATGATCACCTTCGACTCCTCGACGCCCGACCGGCTGGGCCTGCTGGGCCCCAACACGGCCAAGGCCCACGAGGTCATCGTGGTCGATCATCACCTGTCCAACACCGGGTTCGGCACGCTCAGCCTCATCGACCCGCACGTGGCCGCGACGGCCGTGCTGGCCGAGCAGCTGATCTACCGGCTCGGCGGCAGCCTGGACCGTGACATCGCCACCTGCCTGTACGCCGGGCTGGTGACCGACACCGGTTCGTTCCGCCACGCCTCGACCACGCCAGAGGTGCACCAGATGGCCGCCCGGCTGGTCGCCACCGGGCTGCGTACCGACGAGATCGCCCGCGAGCTGTGGGACCGGTCTCCGTTCGGCTACCTCAAGGTGCTGGCCGCCGCGCTCGAGCGGGTGTCGCTGGAGGACGGCCTGGTCTGGACGTACGTGCCACGGGTCGACCGGGTTGCGTACGGCCTGCCGTACACCGAGCTGGAGGGCCTCATCGACATCGTGCGGCGCACGGACGAGGCCGAGGTGGCGGTGGTGCTCAAGGAGGACGACCAGGGAGCCTGGCAGGTGTCGAGCCGGTCCAAGGGCACGGTCGACGTCGGCGCGATCTGCGCCGTGCTGGGCGGCGGCGGTCATCACAACGCGGCCGGATTCACCTCGCACCTCAGCGTCGAGGACACCATCGCGGCGTTCCGGGCGCTGCTGCCGAGTCGAGACGGAGAGACTTGATGGCCGAGAGCGGCTTGATCATCGTGGACAAGCCGGCCGAGTGGACGTCCCACGACGTGGTGGCCAAGATGCGGCGGCTGGCCGGCACCCGGCGGGTGGGCCACGCGGGCACCCTCGACCCCATGGCGACGGGCGTGCTCGTGGTCGGCGTGGAGAAGGCGACCCGGCTGCTCGGGCACCTGGCGCTGACGGAGAAGGTCTACGAGGCCACGATCCGGCTCGGAGTGACCACCAACACCGACGACGCCGAGGGCGAGGTCATCTCGACGGCCCCGGCGGCCGAGGTGCGCCCCGCCGAGGTCGAGAAGGGCATCGCGGCGCTCACCGGCGAGATCATGCAGATCCCGCCGCAGGTCAGCGCGATCAAGGTCGGGGGGCAGCGGGCGTACAAGCTGGCCAGGGCGGGCGAGGACGTCGAGCTGGCCGCGCGGCCGGTCACCGTGAGCGAGTTCTCCGTGCTGGACATCAGGGCGCACGACGACGTGATGGACATCGACGCGGTGGTGACCTGCTCCAGCGGCACCTACATCCGGGCCCTGGCCCGTGACCTGGGAGCCGGGCTCGGCGTCGGCGGGCACCTGACGGCGCTGCGCCGCACCCGGGTCGGCCCGTACGACCTGTCGCGGGCCAGGACCATCGACCGGCTGGCCGAGGAGTGCGTGGTCCTGCCCATCGGGGAGGCGGTGTCGGCGGCGTTCCCGCGCTGGGACCTCACCGCCGAGGAGGCCAGGGTCGTCAGCCACGGCGGACGGTTGCCCGCCGCGGGGCACGGCAAGGGCCCGATCGGCGTGTTCGGGCCGGAGGGCGAGTTGCTCGCGCTGGTGGAGGAGCAGGGCCGCATCGCCAAGCCCCTGGCCGTGTTCATTTCCTAGACGTCATTTCCTAAGAACCGCCGGTCGTCTGGTGGGCGACGTTCGACGGCGGCCCGTAGCGGAAGGCGCGTACCCGGTAGGACGCGCGGCTCTCCTCGGGCAGCGTGACCAGGCCGAAGGCGTTGACGTCCGGATCGAGGGCGGCGACGACCCGGAAGTCCGGCCGGCCCGACGGGCGGTCCTCCAGCAGGAAGCCCTCCTCGTCGGAGGTCCGGTCGGTCCACCGGAACGCCACGCCGTCGGCCTGCGTCACGATGGCCCGCAGATCCGACGGCGCCGCCCCCTCGCTCCTGACCGGCCGCGCCCCTTTCGGGCCGCCGGGGATCGTCCGCGGCTCCGACCAGCCGGGCTGCGGCTTGGCGTACGGGCCGCCGCCCAGCGCCACGTCCACCGGCGCGGAGGCCTGGCCGTAGTAGGGCCGCAACCGATAGTAGAACGGCGTGCGCGGGATCAGATCGGGATGCGTGTACGTGCTCTGCTCCGGCGGCAGGAACCCCAGGATGGTGTACGGCCCCTGTGGCTCGGTGGCGAACTCCAGGACGTGCCCGGAGGCGTCCGGCTCGCGGCCCTCCCAGCGCAGCGTGATGTCGGTCGGTGACACGAGGGTGGCCGTCAGGTGGATCGGCGTCTGCGGCGGCCTCGAGCAGGCGGCCGTCAGCAGGAGCAACGCCACCAGAGCTGCTCTCATCGCCGCTACTTGCGCCAGAACTGTATGCCGCTCCACTCGACCGTGGCGGGACCCTTGCCGCTGCCCGTCCGATAGGCGCCGAACTTGTCGTAGAAGCTGCCGCTCTCACTCGACACGGTGTGCTTCAGCGACCCGTTGATGTAGGTCCGATGGGTGCTGCCGACCACGTGAACGGTGTTGACGCGGACCGTTGTGCCGATCGTGGCGCCGGTGGCGATCGTGTCGCCGCCGTGCACGGAGTAGAGCCGGCCGCCGCGTTCGACGGCGAGCATGAAGAACGGGCCGGTCGTCTTGAAGGTCTGCTTCAGGCTGATGCGGGTGCCTTCCAGACTGGTGATCTTGAAGTAGCCCTCGAACTGGCGGGTGCCGCTGGAGTAGGTGGCGTAGCGCCGCTCGGCCCGCTGGTCGCCGCTGCCGGTGGAGCAGCTCAGCTTGAAGGTCAGGTCGTTGACGTCACCGCAACCCCGCTCCTGGACGGTGAACGTCGGCTCGTACGAGGTCCAAGGTCCCGACTCCACAGGGTCGGCCGCGGCGGGCAGGGCTGGGACGAGTAATCCGATCGCTAACGCGCCCGTGGTGACTAATCGCATCGTTCCTCCCGATTAGGAAACTTTCCTATCAGGATTCATAGGATCACTCACCACTCTCCTCGTCAAGAGTTGTGATGCGAGCTGTCGGAAGCGGGGGAGAGATCCGACCTCTTATGGCTTGCGGGCCACCATGATGTCGCGGACGATCGCCTGATCGACCCAGTGCTCGAAGTCCGGCAGATCGACCACGTCGAGCCCCGCCTTGGCGAGAATCTCGGCCAGGTCGTCGCGGGTGCCGCCATAGGTGTTCCACGAGATGCCGAGGGCGCCGCCGGGCCGCAGCAGCTCCGCCCAGACGGGCGCGGCCTTCCTGATGAGCTCCAGGGGGCTGCGCGACAGCCCACCGCCGCCGCCCCTGCTGCCGTGCTGCACGCCATAGGGGGCGTCGGTCACCAGGACGTCGAAGGAGCGCGGCTTGAAGAACTCGCGGCTGCGCAGGGTGTCCGCGTTGACCACGGAGACGCGCTGCGTGTCGCCGGACTTGAACTCCTCCTTCGACCGGCTGAAGGAGATGTTCAGTCGCCGGCCGACCAGCGCCCGCTCACGGCGTACGGGCACGGTCTCGGCAGTGTGCTTGAACCGCTTGTTCTTCAGCCAGGTCTTGAGGAAACCGGTATACGCCTCGAAGTCCTTGCTGTCGACATCAGCCCCATAGGCGTCATATCCGTACATAAGGGCCTGGTTGAGCGTGGTGCCACGCCCGCACAGCGGATCGAACACCGACAACCGCTCGTCCAGCCGCCGGTCGCTGGCCAGCACCGTGACGTTCAGCAGCAGCTTGGTGAAGTGCTCGTTCGTCTTGCCGGCGTATTTCTGGATCGTGATCAGATCGCTGCTGAGCCGGTCGAGCGGCGACACGGTGAGCGGCCGCAGCAGCTCGCCCTCGATCCCGTAGAGCGCGTAGACCGAGGAGAGGTTGGACAGCAGCGCGACGTCACCGGCGCCGAGCGGCGCGGCCGTCTCGAAGGTCACGTACGGCAGGCCGCCGATCACGCTCTCCCCGAGGTCCGACACCTCGGTCTCCAGGGCCCGCCGGCCGAAGAAGGCCAGCTCGGCGAGGGTCAGGCGGACCGCGCTCTCACCGTAGACACGGTTGAAGGCAGGCAGGATCAGAAGTGCGTATCGAGGCATGGTGCGGCCGATCGTACCCCCTCGATTGGAGCTGACGCGGCGCCGCATGGCAGGCTGGTGGAGGATTGATCCGCGACAAGCGAATGGGGCCGGGCGTGCAGGGTTCGGAAAGGTCCGCCGTCACGATCGGCGTGTTCGACGGCGTGCACCGCGGGCACCAACAGGTGGTCGAGCGGGCCGTGGCCGCCGCCCGGGAGCGCGGTCTGCGCGGCGTCGCGGTCGTCTTCGAGCCGCACCCCGCCGAGGTCGTCCGGCCCGGGTCCCACCCGGCCCGCCTGACCACGCCGAGGCGCAGGTCGGAGCTGCTGACCGGGCTCGGCGTGGGCGAGGTGTGCGTCGAGGAGTTCACGCTGGAGCTGTCCAGGATGAGCCCCGGCGAGTTCGCCCAGTCGATCCTCGCCGACCGGCTGCGGGCCGCCGTGGTCGTGGTGGGGGCGAACTTCACCTTCGGCCACCGCGCGGCCGGCACCACCGAGACCCTGGTCGCGCTCGGCGAGAAGTACGACTTCGCCGTCGAGGTGGTCCCGCTGCTCGACGGGGTCTCCTCAACCGAGATCCGCGGCCGGCTGACGGCCGGTGACGTCGAGGGCGCCACGGCCGGCCTGGGCCGCCCGCACCGGGTGGAGGGCGTCGTCGTGCGCGGCTACCAGCGCGGCCGCCAGCTCGGCTTCCCCACCGCCAACGTCGAGACGCCGCCCCACACGGCCATCCCCGCCGACGGGGTCTACGCGGGCTGGCTGGAGTGCGTGCCCGTCGCCAACCTGCCCGCCCTCTACGCGGGTGAGCGCTGGCCCGCCGCCATCTCCGTCGGTACCAACCCCACCTTCGAGGGGGTCCCGCGCACGGTCGAGGCGTACGCGCTGGACCGCGACGACCTGGAGCTGTACGGCGTGCACGTGGCGGTAGACTTCGCGGCGAGACTGCGGGGAAACACCCGGTTCGACTCGATCGAAGAGCTCATCGCCCAGATCCACACCGACGTCGACCAGGCCAGGCGGCTGACCTCGGGCTGAGGATAGATGACGCGGCGCTTGACCGCGATGGTAACCTTGCATGTCGGTCCAGTGACGGCGGCGCTGCGCGCTGCTCTGACGGCCTTCGCCGCGGCGACTGTAGGCACGCACGGTCGCTCGCATCATTTATCTATTCGCGCGTGCCTGTAGCTCAAAGGAGAGCCGTGTCCCTCGACACCGCTGCCAAGAAGACCATCATCGCTGAATACGCGACGGCCGACGGCGACACCGGGTCGCCCGAGGTGCAGATCGCGCTGCTCAGCAAGCGCATCAGCGAGCTGACCGAGCACCTGAAGACGCACAAGCACGACCACCACAGCCGTCGTGGCCTGCTCCTGCTCGTCGGGCGTCGGCGCCGCCTGCTGAAGTACCTGCAGAAGGTCGACATCGCGCGTTACCGTGCGCTCATCGAGCGCCTCGGCCTGCGCCGATAGAGTGAGAGGGAGCGGCGTCCGCGTCGCTCCCTTCTCATTGCACCACCGGCGCGTCGAGCGCCGTACAACTGAATATCCGAGACACACTTAAGAGCCCCCGCGTCCGCACAAGCACCAAGCGACCCGCGACGCATGCGGGCCGGTCCTCGGTAGTGGCTTCCGGTAACAGTGACAGTTCTGACCGGGCGCTTCGATCGAAGACCGGCGCTGCACCTAACGAGGGTGCCGGTGAGAAAGAGGGCGCGGGAGACTGACTGACCAAGGAGGTCCCCCGTGGAGGGTGTCCACACCGCTGAAGCCGTCATAGACAACGGCTCATTCGGCACACGCACGATCCGGTTCGAGACCGGTCGTCTGGCGCGCCAGGCGGCGGGTTCCGCCGTCGCCTATCTCGACAACGACACGATGGTCCTGTCCGCGACCACCGCCTCGAAGTCGCCCAAGGAAAACCTCGACTTCTTCCCGCTGACGGTGGACGTCGAGGAGCGCATGTACGCCGCGGGACGCATCCCCGGCTCGTTCTTCCGCCGTGAGGGCCGTCCCTCCGAGGACGCCATCCTCACCTGCCGCCTGATCGACCGGCCGCTGCGCCCGTCGTTCGTCAAGGGGCTGCGCAACGAGGTCCAGGTCGTCGCCACGGTCATGTCCCTCAACCCCGACCACCTCTACGACGTGGTCGCCATCAACGCCGCCTCGCTGTCCACCCAGCTCGCCGGGCTGCCGTTCTCCGGCCCGATCGGCGGCGTCCGCGTCGCGCTGATCGACGGCCAGTGGGTCGCCTTCCCGACGCACCACGAGCTCGAGCGCGCCACGTTCGACATGGTCGTGGCCGGGCGGGTGCTCGCCGACGGCGACGTCGCGATCATGATGGTCGAGGCCGAGTCCACCAAGGACACGCTGAAGCTGATCGCCGAGGGCGCCGTCGCGCCCAACGAGGAGACGATCGCGCAGGGCCTTGAGGCCGCCAAGCCGTTCATCAAGGTGCTGTGCGAGGCGCAGTCGCGGGTCGCGCAGGTCGCGGCGAAGGAGACCGCCGAATACGCCGTCTTCCTCGACTACCAGGAGGACGTCTACGCCGCCCTGGAGAGCGCGGTCAAGACCGAGCTCGCCGCCGCGCTGACCATCGCCGGCAAGAAGGAGCGCGAGACCGAGCTCGACAAGGTCAAGGCGCTGGCCGTCGAGAAGCTGCTCCCCGAGTTCGAGGGCCGCGAGAAGGAGATCTCCGCCGCCTTCCGCTCGGTGATGAAGAAGCTCATGCGCGAGCGGGTCATCAAGGAGGGCCTGCGCATCGACGGCCGCGGCACCAAGGACATCCGCGCGCTGTCCGCCGAGGTCCACGTGGTGCCGCGGGTGCACGGCTCGGCGCTGTTCGAGCGTGGTGAGACCCAGATCCTGGGCATCACGACCCTCAACATGCTGCGCATGGAGCAGGTCATCGACACGCTCAACCCTGAGCGGACCAAGCGCTACATGCACAACTACAACTTCCCGCCTTACTCCACCGGTGAGACCGGCCGCGTGGGCTCGCCCAAGCGCCGGGAGATCGGTCACGGCGCGCTGGCCGAGCGGGCGCTGATCCCCGTCCTGCCCTCGCGCGAGGAGTTCCCCTACGCCATCCGCCAGGTCTCCGAGGCGCTGAGCTCCAACGGCTCCACCTCGATGGGCTCGGTCTGCGCCTCCACGATGGCGCTGCTCGACGCCGGTGTGCCGCTGCGCGAGATGGTCGCGGGCATCGCGATGGGCCTGATCGGCGAGGGCGACCAGTACGTCACGCTGACCGACATCCTCGGCGCCGAGGACGCCATGGGCGACATGGACTTCAAGGTCGCCGGCACCAAGGACGTCATCACCGCGCTCCAGCTCGACACCAAGCTCGACGGCATCCCCGCCTCCGTGCTGGCCGCCGCGCTGAAGCAGGCCAAGGGCGCCCGCCTGGCCATCCTCGACGTGATGCAGGAGGCGATCGACTCTCCGGCGGAGATGAACCCGACCGCGCCGCGCATCATCACCATCAAGGTCCCCGTGGACAAGATCGGCGAAGTCATCGGCCCGAAGGGCAAGATGATCAACCAGATCCAGGACGACACGGGCGCCGAGATCACCATCGAGGACGACGGCACCATCTACATCGGTGCCACCGACGGCCCGTCGGCCGAGGCCGCGCGTACGGTGATCAACGGCATCGCCAACCCGCACATGCCGGAGGTCGGCGAGCGCTACCTGGGCACGGTCGTGAAGATCGCCGCCTTCGGCGCGTTCGTCTCGCTGATGCCCGGCAAGGACGGCCTGCTCCACGTCTCCCAGATCCGCAAGCTGCACGGCGGCAAGCGCATCGAGAACGTGGAAGACGTCATGAGCGTCGGCGAGAAGGTCCAGGTCGAGATCGCCGAGATCGACGGCCGGGGCAAGCTGTCCCTGGTCCCGGTCGAGGTGATCGAGAAGGAGGCCGCCGAGAAGGAGGCCAAGGGCGAGGCCGAGTCCGCCGATGGTGCTGAGGCGCCGGCCGCCGCGTCGGACGACAAGCCGCGCGACGACCGTCCCCGCCGTACCCGCACCCGGGTGCGCGCGCCTCGCGCCGACGGTTCCGATGGAGACGACCGCAACTCGTGAGAACCACCACGCTGCACCCCGGCCGTGACGGGGCCGGGGTGGTAAGGCGCACCGTCCTTCCCGGTGGGCTGCGCGTGGTGACCGAGACCATGCCGACCGTGCGTAGTGTCGCGGTCGGCATGTGGGTCGGCATCGGCTCGCGTGATGAGGACTCCCAGCACATGGGGGCCACCCACTTCCTCGAACACCTGCTCTTCAAGGGCACGCCCACGCGCGACACCATGGAGATCTCGGCGTCCATCGAGGGCATCGGCGGGGAGATCAACGCCTTCACCGCCAAGGAATACACCTGCTACTACGCCCGGGTGCTCGACGAGGACCTGCCGGTCGCGGTTGACGTGCTCGCCGACGTGGTGACCAGCTCGCTGATCACCCCCGACGACGTCGAGTCCGAACGCGGGGTGATCCTCGAAGAGATCGCCATGCACGACGACGACCCGTCCGATGTCGTGCACGAGCAGTTCGCGGCGGCGCTCTACGGAGACTCGCCGATCGGGCGGCCCATCCTCGGCACGGTCGAGTCGATCAACGAGCTCCCCCGCGACCGGATCGCCGACTACTACCAGCACCACTACGAGCCGCGCCGCACGGTCGTCTCCGTCGCCGGCAACATCCGGCACGAGGACGTCGTCGAACTGGTCGTGCGCGCCTACGAGCGGGCGGGCGCGCTCGGTGGACCGCTGGAGGCCGACCCGCCCCGCACGAGCGGGCCGGGCGCCCGGACGCGGTCGGGAGTCAAGGTGCTCGACCGTCCTACCGAACAGGCCAACCTGGTGCTCGGTACGACCGGCATGTCCCGTACGGACGACCGGCGCTTCGCCCTCGGCGTGCTCAACGCGGCGCTCGGTGGCGGCATGTCGTCCAGGCTCTTCCAGGAGATCAGGGAGAAGCGCGGGCTGGCCTACTCCGCCTACAGCTACACCTCGGCCTACGCTGACACCGGCCAGTTCGGTATCTACGTGGGCTGCCTGCCGTCGAAGATCGACGACGTGCTCAAGATCTGCCGAGACGAGGTCGTCAGGGTGGTCGATGACGGCCTCGACGCCGACGAGATCATGCGCGGCAAGGGGCAGATGCGGGGCGGGCTGGTCCTCGGCCTGGAGGACACCGGCTCACGCATGTCGCGGATCGGGAAGAACGAGCTGGTCTACGACGAGTTGCTGTCCGTGGACGAGGTGCTGGCCAGGATCGAGGCCGTCACTCCGGACGAGATCGCCGAGGTCGCGGCCGACGTTCTCAACCGGCCGCTCACGCTCGCCGTGATCGGTCCGTACGGCGACAAGGACTTCTCCAGCGCCATCGCCTGATATTGCCCCACTGTCTTGTCGAGGCGCGTGGACCTTCCTCCTGGAGGGTCCGCGCGCTTCGGCAGGTATAGGGTTGACCTGTGATTAAGGTAGGTGTGCTGGGCGCGCGCGGTCGCGTGGGCGTCGAGGTGTGCAAGGCGGTAGAGGCGGCCCCCGACCTGGAGCTGGTGGCGGCGCTCGACAAGGACGACGCCATCGAAGGGCTCCAAGGCGCCGAAGTGGTCGTCGACTTCACCCATCCCGACGTCGTCATGGGCAACCTCGAATGGGCGATTGCCCACGGGATCCACCCGGTGGTCGGCACCACCGGCTTCGGCGCCGAGCGGCTCGACACCGTGCGCGGGTGGCTGGCCAAGTTCCCCGGCACCAACTGCCTGATCGCCCCCAACTTCGGCATCGCCGCCGTGCTCATGATGCACTTCGCCCAGATGGCGGCCAAGCACTTCGACTCCGTCGAGATCGTCGAGCTGCACCACCCCAACAAGGCCGACGCGCCGTCCGGCACCGCCCGCCGCACGGCCGAGCTGGTCGCGGAAGCGCGCGCCAAGGCCGGGATGAGCCCGATGCCCGACGCCACCTCCGCCGAGCTCGACGGAGCGCGCGGGGCCGACGTCGGCGGCGTCCACGTCCACGCCGTACGCCTGAGCGGGCTGATCGCCCACCAGGAGGTGCTGCTGGGCGGCGACGGGGAGATCCTCACGATCAGGCACGACACCATGAGCCGCTCGTCGTTCACCCCGGGCGTGCTGCTCGGTGTGCGCCGGGTGCGCGAGCTGCCCGGTCTGACCGTCGGCCTGGAGCCGCTGCTCGACCTCTGAACACACGTCATGCCCACGACCTGACCCGGGTCATGGGCACGACGTGAGGAGGGGATCCCGGCTCCGCACAGCCGAGCCTGTGCCCACCACATTAATATCCAGGGGCGCGAGCAGGCCGAACATGAGACCGTGTCGGCATGGCGCGATGGGTCGAGCCGGGGGAGCTGCCCGGACTGGTCGATGTGGAGCTGGCCGCCGACGGGCTGTTCGAGCAGGTGGGGATCGTCTTCCCGCCGGGGACGACCATGATCGAAGAGGTCACGGATCCGTCCGCCGTGCTGGTCGAAGGAGAGCCGCCCGCCGGGTTCGCGCTGATCGGCTGGGTCGACGGCAACTTGCACCTGGACCAGCTGGCCGTACACCCGTCGCGGATGCGGCAGGGGATCGGCGGTCGGCTCGTCGCGGCGGTGCGCGACCACGCGACCGCGAGCGGCGCGCCCGCGGTGACGCTGACGACCTATCGGGACGTGCCGTGGAACGCGCCCTGGTACGCGCGGCACGGCTTCTCCGTGCTGCCGGAGGCGGAGTGGGGGCCGGAGCTGCGGGCGCTGGTCGAGCACGAACGCGAGCTGGGCATCGAGGTGGCGCCGCGCGTGGTCATGCGGATGGTCGTGGCAGGCCGAATGATGGCGGATTAGACGCCGAGCTCGTCGGCCAGTCGCTTCAGGTATGAGGCGAACTGCCGGCGGTCGTAGTCGTCCCACCCCACGGTGAGCTCGTCGAAAGCGCGGCGCTGCCACTGGCGCGAGCCCGCCAGGAGATTCTCGCCATGCGCGGTGAGCTGCAGTGACGCGCGCCGGCGGTCGTATTCCGACGACGCGCGGGCCAGGTAGCCCGCCTTGGTGGCGTCCTTGACGATGCGGCTGGCCCCGGAGTGGTCGAGACCGAGCTGATGGGCCACGGTGCCGACGGTGGCCTCCTCGGTGGCGTCGTTGCCGGTGTCGACGGCCTCCACGGCCAGGATGTGCTGCACGTGACGGGTCTCCCCGGTCTGCTCCTCCGAGGCGCTGTTGATCCACCGGCGCGACCAGAAGCGCACCAGCCGGAAGAGCGCGGGACCGCCGTCGCCGTCAGCGGGGGTAACGCCGTGCGCGTTCATGTTCACACTGTACCCCAGATGGATGCGATATGCACATATAGTGTGTGCGAATCGCATATATTGTCTCTCGTGAGGGAAGGCGACATGTCCATCGTCCTGAACCACCTGATCGTCCCGGCGGCCGACAAGACGGCCGCCGCCACGTTCCTCGCCGACCTGCTCGGGCTGCCGGTCTCCGAGCCGTCCGGTCCGTTCGTGCCCGTCAGGGTCAACGACGACCTGGCGTTCGACTTCGACGACCGGCACCAGGTCCAGCCGGGCCACTACGCGTTCCTGATCGACGACGACACCTTCGACGCGGTGCTGCGCCGCCTCCAGGCGACCCCGTCGATCTCGTACGGCTCCGGCCCGGGCCACGGCTGGGACAGCAGGATCAACCACCTCGGCGGCGGCCGTGGCGTCTACGTGCGCGATCCCAACGGTCACAGCTACGAGCTGTTCACGGCCGTCCCCTAGCGGAGTAGGGTGGCGACCGTGACTGCCGGGTCGGCCAAGTGCCATGACGAGACGGGGCGCCCGGTCACGCCTTGATCACCGAGCGGGCCCGTGGCCCGCCGCCTCTCGCGTTCCCCAAGCGGAGATCGCAGAGGAAGGAGGTGATCGCATGTCCAGTGCTTGGGAAGGCTTCACTACGCGGCACACCGTCGGTGATGTGCTCGACGGGCGCGTGGCCAGTGTCTTTCCGTTCGGCGCCTTCATAGAGGTCGCCGACGGCATCCACGGGCTGCTCGTCGGGCCGGAGCAGCGACAGGTCGGGTCGAGCGTCTCGGTACGGATCGCCGAGGTCGACCATGACAACCGGCGGCTGAGACTCACCGCGAGCTGAGGCTGATGGCGCGTGCGGGGGCCCTCGCTGGCCCCCGCACGTCGGGTAACCGCCTACAGGGTGACCGCTTACCGCGGTGACCGACTACAGGGCTACAGGGTGATCGCGAGGCCGAGGGTGAACAGCAGCCCGTACGCCAGCTGCAGCTTGCCGGTCTGCTGCAGGACGCCGATCAGCGCCGGGCCCACGGCGCCGTTCAGGACCGTCTTGACCGGCGCGATGGCCAGCGGCGCGGCGAGTACGGCCGCCGCGGCCAGCGGGGCGACCACGATCATGGCCAGGGCGATCACGAACGGCACGATCAAACACGTCGCGTACAGCGTACGAGTGCGCGCCGCGCCCAGGACGACCGCCAGCGTCCGCTTGCCGGACTCGCCGTCGGTGGCCACGTCGCGCAGGTTGTTCACGACGAGCATGGAGCACGACAGGAGCCCGACGGGGATCGAGGCCACCAGAGCGGCCCAGGACAGGTGCTCGGTCTGCACGTACGCGGTGCCGACCACGGGCACGATGCCGAAGAAGACGAACACCGCCACCTCGCCGAGCGCGCGGTAGCCGTACGGAGACTTGCCGCCGGTGTAGAACCAGGCGGCGGCGATGGCGGCGGCGCCCACGAGCAGGACCCACCACGCCCGGGTGGCCAGGACCAGGATCAGCCCGAGCACCGCGGCGACGCCGAAGCAGCCGAGCGCGGCCGCGAGCACCTGCGGCGGCGTGGCCACCCGCGAGCCGACCAGGCGCATCGGGCCGACCCGCTGGTCATCGGTGCCGCGGATGCCGTCGCTGTAGTCGTTGGCGTAGTTGACGCCGATCTGCAGCGACAGGGCCACGAGCAGCGCGACGATCGCGCGCCACCAGACGAAGCCGTCCTCGCCGATCGCCACGCCCGTGCCGACCATGACGGGCACGATGGCGTTGGGCAGCGTGCGGGGACGTGCGCCGGCGATCCACTGGCCGGGGGTTGCCATATCGACGAATCCTCTAGCTGATGTCGGTGGTGAGCCTGACCATGCGGATGGGACGCCCCATGTCGAGCACGCGCTCGGCCATGTCCTCGCCCCAGCCGGCCGACTCCAGGAAGCCCAGCACCGCGTAGTTGTCGGCGAACACCCAGGTGACGATCTGCCGGAAACCGTCCTCCCGCAGGTGGTCGACGGTGGCGTTGAGCAGTCGGCTGCCATGCCCGCGCCGGACGAAGTCGGGATCGACCAGCAGGGTCAGCATCTCGGCGACGATGGTCGGGTCGAGGTCGGGGTCTTCGGCGGGGGCGTGTGAGGCCAGGCCGACCACCCGCTCACCGCCGCGCGGCGTGGCCAGGGCGGCGCTGCCGCCCACGCCTAGAGCCGGGAAGCCCTCAGTGTCGAGGATGGTCTCCACCGCCACCAGCACCCGGTGCATGGGTGTGGGCGGGGCGACGATCGCCTCGTCCCACTGCCGCAGCCACATCTTCTCCGCCGCGGCCCCCGTCATCTGCTCGAGCGGCCCCTCGGGGAGGAACTCCCGATAGCCGTAGCGCCAGGCGCGGATCTGAGTATTCGCAACCTGGAGCACATCCTCGCGCCGGGCCGCCCGGACGCCTACGTCTGCCATCTCGGCCCGCTCCTTCGCCTGCCGTCCATGCCACAAGGCACGAGTTACACCGTATCGGTGTTTGAGCCTTGGAGATGACGCGAACCCTGCTTCCTCGCCCGGTAGGCGCGCGTTTTGGTGCGGTTGCCGCATACCCGCATGGAACACCACGAGCGTGATCGGTTCTTCGAGGAGTCGATGAACGCCCACTGGCACATGCTCTCGGCGCAGACCTTCAGCCGGTGCCACGACTGATCTGTCACGGCGGCGGCGATCCTGGCCAGACCGCCCCGGACGCCGTCCTCGACGGGGATCAGATCCGGGGTGGCGCCGACGCGTACCAGCAGCGGAAAGGCCAGCAGTCCGGGCATCTCCGGAGTTTCGCGTCTTAACCCCATCCGCAGGACTTCCCGCAGGGTGAGCGCGGCGGTGAGGTCCTCGTCGGTCGCGCGGTCACGCGGGCCGATCAGACCCCGCTCCCGGAGCCAGATGGCCAGCTCGGCGGGTGAGGCCAGCTCGTCGGCATCGGAATCGAGAGCGTAGGTGTTCACGAAGTCGCGCACGAGCTCCGCGGGCGCCAGCATGTCACCACTGTACGGCAATAGCAGGTTGCGCCATCATGGGTCGCATGATCGTTCGCACCTGGCGAGGCTGGACCCGGGAGTCTGATGCCGCGGCCTACGAGGACTACCTCCTGCGTACCGGATTTCCCGGCTACACCGAGACGCCGGGCAACCGCGGCGCTTACTTCACCAGGCGCGCCAGCGGGGACATGACCGAGTTCTTCCTGATCTCGCTGTGGGAGTCGTGGGAGGCGATCAGGGCGTTCGCCGGCGAGGATCTGGGCGCGGCGGTCTTCTACCCGGAGGACGACGCGTTCCTGGTCGACAGGGAGCGGACCGTGGAGCACTACGAGGTGTTCGCCAGCGCCTGAGCCAGCCGGCGCACCCCCTCGGCCAGCTCCGCCAGATGGGCGGCCGCGATGTGCGTGACGCGCAGGCGGGGTCCCGGCGGCTCCGACGGGTAATGGATCCTGCCGGGGCTCACCAGCACACCGTTGCGTTTCGCGGCCTCGACCAAGGCGTTCTCGTCGGTTTCCGGTGGCAGCCGTACCCACAGGTGCATGCCGCCCTTCGGCAGCAGATGCAGCTCGGCGGTGGGCAGCCGCGCGGCCAGCTCGGTGGCGAGCGCGTCGCGGCGGACCAGGATCTCGCTCCGTACGTTCGCCAGATGGCGGCGCCAGCCGGGCGACTCGACGAACTCCAGCACGGTCTCCTGCAGCGGACGCGCCACGAAGAACGACTCCACCAGCTGGCTGGCCCGCAGCCTGTGGGAGGCCGGGCCGCGCGCGATGACGGCCGCGACCCGCGCGCTCGGTGACAGGATCTTGGTGAGCGAGCAGATGTAGACGACCGTGCCGTGCGCGTCCATCGACACCATCGGCGGCGGAGTCCGGTCACTGAGGTAACGCGCGTAGTCGTCCTCGATCACGAACGCGCCCGCCGCCCTGGCCACCTGGAGCACCTGTTCCCGGCGTTCGCGGGTGAGGGTCGCGCCGGTCGGGTTCTGCAGGGTGGGCTGGCAGAGGAACACCCGCGCGCCGGTGACGGCGAACGCCTCGGCCAGCAGATCGGGCCGTACGCCGTCCCGGTCCATCGGCACGGCCGTCGCCCGCAGGCCCGCCGCCCTGGCCGCGGCCAGAGCGCCCGGGTAGGTCGGCGTCTCGACCAGGACCGGCGTCCCCGGGGCGGCCAGCGCCCTGAAGGCGTGCGTGAGCGCGGCCTGGCCGCCGCTGACGATCAGCGCGTCGGCCGCGGTCACGTCGCCCCCGGCCTGCGTCGCGAACCACCTGCGCAGCTCCGCCAGCCCGCTCAGCGGCGGCATCGCCCACGCCCCCGGCCTGCGCACCGCCCGCCCCGCCGCGGCGGCCAGCTGCTTGTCGGGCCTGAGGCCGGGGTTGAGGTAGCCGCCGGTGAGCGGGATGACACCCTCGGGCGGCGGGGTCAGCAGCCCGGTCACCGGACTCTCGTCGACCACCCGATCGCCCAGGGCGACGGTCTGCCAGGAGAAGTCCGGCGGCTCGTTGGGTTTTGCAGGCAACTGGGCGATGAACGCCCCGATGCCCGGCTTGGTGACCACCCGGCCTTCGGCCGCCAGTTGCCCGATGGCCCGCGAGACCGTCACGGGGCTGACGTTGTGGCGGCGCATGAGCTCTCTGGAGGAGGGGAGACGGTCTCCCGGCCGCAGCCGACTGAGCTCTTGGCGCAGGATCGCGGTGATTTGGGCGATACTGCTATCCTGTTCCATGACGGATAAGAATAGCGCTATCGTTGGCGACAGAGTAGCGGTGGTCGCTTCCCCGGGGGCTCCACGAGGTCAGGGCACTCTCCTCGCCTTTCTCGGCGTACTCGCCTTTTCCGGCTCCTTTCCCGCCACCGCCTACGCGATGCGCGGCTTCGACCCGTGGCTGGTCGCCATCGGCCGCGCCGTGATCGCCGGCGTCATAGCGCTCATCTGCCTCAAAGCCGCCCGTCTTCCCCTGCTCCCGCCCCGCCATCAGTGGCGCTCCTACGGGGCGATCTCGCTCGGTGTGGTCTTCGGGTTCCCCGTCTTCAGCGGTCTGGCGCTGGACCTCGGTGCCACCACCGCCCACTCCGCCGTTGTCATCGGCCTGCTCCCGGCCGCCACCGCCGTCTGCGCGGTCGTGCGCGCCGGCGAGCGCCCGCGCCCCCTCTTCTGGCTGGCCTGTGCGGCAGGCGCCATCGCCATCACCGCCTTCACCCTCACCCGTGGGCAGGGCACGGCCGCCTGGCCCGACGTCCTCCTGCTGGGCGCCCTGGTCTCGGCGGCCGTCGGCTACACCGAAGGCGCCCGGCTCTCCCGCGAGACTCCCGGCTGGCAGGTCATCTCCTACGCCCTCGTCCTCTCTCTGCCGCTCACGGTCCCGGTGACAGCCGTACTCGCCCTCACCACCCCCGTCCACCCGTCGGCCCAGGCGCTCGCCGGGTTCGCGTATGTGGGGGTGATCTCGATGTTCCTCGGGTTCGTCCCTTGGTACGCGGGTTTGGCCAGGGGAGGCATCGCCAGGGCGGGGCAGACGCAGCTCACGCAGCCGCTGTTGACGCTCACCTGGGCTTGGGTGCTGCTGGGGGAGAGGTACGGTCCGGCGACTGTGGCGGCCGCGGTGGCCGTACTCGTGTGTGTGGCTGTCACGCAACGCACGCGTACTTGAGGGCGGTGCGGTGTGTCTGGCCGTCGCCATGACGCGCCAATAGGTGACGGCGGGTGACGTGCGTATGGCCGGGCGCGCGCCTCTGCACCGTCGGCGCGATGCGCCCGTACTTGAGAGGCATGGCGCCACCCGCGGGGCAGGAGGCGGGAGGCTGGAAAGACATGACGTTGCCCCGCAGGACAGGAGGCGGGAGGCTGGAAAGACATGATGTTGCCCCGCAGGACAGGAGGCGGGGGACGTACTTGAAAGCCGTGACGCCGCCCCGCAGGATAGGAGGCGGAGGTGTCACACATGGCAGACCTCACCATTCCCGAAGGCGGCTTCTGGCCGGCCCCGGAGATCCCGCAGCCGAATATCTACCCGATGGAGTGGCGGGTCGAGACGGCCAAGCTCGCGGCGATCTACGAGAAATCCAAACGGACGGTCTGGAACCCGGCCGACCTGCCCTGGGACGGGCTGAACCCGGACGACTTCACCCGTGAGCAGCGTCTCGGGATCATGTACTGGTTCGCCGTGCTGGCCAACTTCGACGCCTCGGGGCCGGCGGTGTTCGCCCGCGCCACCATCCAGGCGTTCGAGAAGCACGAAGAGGATCCGGTCCGGAAGTGCTTCTTCTCGATCACCCGCGACGAGATGAACCACGAGGAATGCTGCCAGCGGACCATCGCCAAGCTCTGGCCCGGCGGCCCCCTCGACTGGACCCCGTCCGACGACCTGGAGAAGGCCGCCCACAACAACATCGGCTGGCTCTATCACAACGGCGGTCGCTACTGGACCGGCTACAACGTGGCCGTGGGCAAGTACACGCTGCCCGTGCTCTTCACCAGCTTCATGATGGGCGAGATGGCCGCCTCGACCCTGTTCAGGGGCATGGCCTCGGGCACCGAGCATCCCGTCTTCGGTGAGATGTTCCAGCGCATCGGCCGCGACGAGTCCCGACATCTCCAGATTTGCATGGTCATTCTGGAGAACGAGTGGCCCGGCCTGACCGACGAGACCCGCGCCCTCATCACCCGCCAGCTCCGAGCCGGCTTCGTCTTCCTGTCCATGATCCTCTGGGAGCCGCCGGAGGGCTTCTGGGAGCTGCCGCCGTACTTCCTGGCCAATCACCGCGTCCTGATGGACCACGCCAGGCAGGCCGGGCTGGGCGTCCTCTCCTTCGAGGAGCAGGCGGAGAACTGGCGGCTCGCCATGGCCCGCATCCGCGCCATCGTCGAACGCTGGGGCATCGCCTTCCCCGCCATCCCCGAACTCGACCTGGAGGGCGTACAGGTCGACTTCATCGATCCCGAGGAGATCATCCCGGTCTTCTGAGGAGACGGCGCCACCGCAGCGGACGTCGACCGGATCATCGGCGCGGGTTGCGGCGACCGTTACGATCCGTTGCATGTGGGGACGCATCGATGGGCTCCGCGTGCTCGAACTCGGCATGGCCGGCGAGCAACGCACCAGGCTGACCGACCTTGTCCTGTCCGGTGCCAAGACGGCCACGGCGGGCCTGCTGGAGCTCGACTACGAGGCCGAGGACGAGCCACTGGAACACGTGGGGGAGCGCCTCGTGCTCGTGGACGACGAGGGCTCACAGGCGGCTCTGCTTGAGGTGGTGGGGGTGGAGCAGGTGCCGTTCGGGGCGGTGAGCTGGGAGTTCGCGCAGGCGGAGGGGGAGGGGTTCCGCTCTGTCGAGCACTGGCGTGAGGTTCACGCACGGTACTGGGCCGGGCTTGGGCGTGAGGTGACCGACTCCTCGACGATCGTCTGCCTGACTTTCCGCCTTGTTACTCCCTAGGCGAGCGCTCTTCGGGGTGCTCGTGGGCCGGCCACCAAATTGCTAGGAAGCGCTTGCGGGTCGGAGCGATCGCCTGGGAGCTCTTCGGCTATTCCGGCCAGTCTTCCTGAGCGACCACGTATGTGCCTCGATAGGGGACGGTGAATACCCAGCCTCGCTCCCGAAGGGACTCGACCGCCCTTCGGGCCGTGACCTTGGCGACCCCATGGCGCCGCATCAGCGTCTTTTCGCTGAATATCGCCCGGTTGGGCCGGAACTCACCGCGGCGAATTCGCTCAACGATGTCGTCCGCGATGTCTTCGAAGACCAGTGTCTTTCGTCTTTGTCGCGGCACTCCAACCGCGCCCACGTATGTGCCCTCGCCGGACACCGTGTGGGCCACCTGACGCTCGCGCAGTTCTCTGGCGACTCTGCGTGCCGTCGTCCTGGCAATGTCGAACTCCGCCTCCAGCGCCGCTTCGCTCGGCAGAGCCTGTCCGACCAGTAGCTCGCCCTTGAGAATTCGATCGTGGAGGATGTCGGCGACCTGCTTGTAGATCGGAATGGGTCCTTCACGATCGATCATGTCTGTATTCTAGATGTCTCTATACAAGCAGTCGAGTAGTTTCAGTCCTGGGGCCAGGACTCCTTGGGCGACACATAACTGCCACGCTGGGCAACCGTGTAAATCCAGCCGCGCTCGCGAAGAAGCGCCATGGCGCGCCGCACGGTTTCGCGAGCGCAGTCATACTGCTGAAGAAGCGCTGTTTCGCCGGGGATTGGACGTCGCGGCAGATACTTGCCTGCCTTTATCTGTTCCGTCACGTCTGCTGCTATCTGCTGATAAAGCGGGACTTTACGCTGCTGCCGTGGCGCCTCGTTCGGTGCGCCGACGAAGGTTCCCTCGCCCTGGACGGTGTAAATGAGACCCTTTTCGCGGAGCACATGAATCGCTCGTCTGGCGGTGGTCCTGGCGACTCCGAACTCGGCCTGGATGTCGGCCTCGCTCGGCATGGGTTGCCCCGAGGTGAGACCGGAGAGCCGCTGGCGGAGGATCTCGGCGATCTGAAGGTAGGGATGGGTGTCTCCATCGTAGTCGAGCACATACGCAAGATAGGCGAAGAGGTACGACCTATCCCATATCCATCGGCCTAAATAGAAGTCTCGACTGCTCTAGCTAGCCAGATCGATACAACTAGACGTAAGATGCAGGCATGGCTCGCGCGGAGCGAAGGCTTTACAACGGCTGCATCGGGCGTCACGTTGAGGCGGCGCACGACGACTGCATACGCATCGACTGGGATCCAGTGGGGCCTTGTGCTGAGCGGATACGTGTGCGGGACCACACCTGTGACTGCCTGCCGGTCTTTTACGAGCTGTGTCAGGCAGGCGGTCAGCGATACATCCGCAGAACGACGAGGAAGGGTGGGCGAGTGGTGGTGGAGGAGAGCGTCCGAACGAACGCCTCTCAAACGGACATCCTGTGGTCCCTGTTGCTGTGGGGAGACGCTCGATGATCGCGAGACGCCGTCGGAGCATCCTCGGGTGTCTTCTCGCCCGGCTGCGTGACATCCGTGACCGGACGCGCTCAGCCTGTCCGTTCTCCCGGCAGACGTCATCCCAAGAACTCCGCGTCCTGCCGGGGACCCACCCGTTCGCGCAGGTCCCCCTTCCGCGCCTGGGACCTGCGACGACCTTCTGGTGGGCCATTTCGCTGGAGTTGCGGAAGACGGCTTGTTCGAAGGGCCGCTCGCGGAACGTCGCGGTTTCGGAGTTCAGGTCGGCGCAGGTCCGCGAGACCTTGCATGCGGGGACCTTGCATGTGCGGATACCGCTGTCCGCACTCAGATCGCCGACGGCGCTGGTCGGTAGTCGCCTGCGATGCCCGTAGCGCTGCGGGCCGCACTTCGCTGTGCGCTGATAGGGCGCGGCCGACCGCCGTAGTCGCCCCCGCCTCGATCGGCTCCCGCGGCATTCGCGTCAGCCCCCTGCGGACCGTCTTCACCCTGCCGGCCGTCCGTAGCGACTCGAGCAGGTCGTTAGGTCCGATTGGGAAAGAGCCATCATGAACGTGTCCTTCCGGGAGGCTTCCGGCATTTCCCTTTGGCCGTCACACGATGGCTCACCCCAGTGACTGATCGTTGCTGCCACTCGGCGGGGCTTCATCGACTAGGTCGCGCTGGCCCCGCATCCCGCGTCTGATACGGGGCCAGCGACGAGGCAGCCGCCCTCTACAGTCGAGCGGCTGCGATTTCAGAGAGTCTTCGTGCACTACGGGTTCCCTGATCGCCGGTGATCGCAGTTCGCCGACGCTCCGAGAACCCGCGTGGGGGATGCTGAGCCTTTCCCACACGCCCGCTACTGGGTAGACCGCGCAGGGAGTCCGACCGTCCACGGTGTTACTGCGCTGGCGCGCGTAGTGGACGGACCCAGTAGCGGGTAGACGTGGTCCCATGCCCTCCGGGAGGCACGGGACCACGCTGGTGCGAGCGGTTGGCCGACTCACGTCAAGTCGACCTGCTCGCAGAGGTAGCGTCTCACGCTCTGCTGAGGGAAGCCTTGCCTTCAGAGCTATCAACGCAAACATGCCTTTCGCTGGGCTTGCGGTGGATCAGCACCCTTAGGGGTGCTCAGAACGCCGCATAAAGGCTCGGCAAGACGCGAGAGCGCGTCGAGCGAATGCGCAGACGAGGGCGGCCGCCAGAGATGCCGTCCCGCAGAGCGGTGTAGTTTCTCGGCCACTCGGCCCCCGTTCATCCCTCGTAGGAGCCATACAGCGAGATCGTGGATCCACCACTCAGTGGGACGCCATCCGGCCGTACGGTCCTGATAACAGCGAGAGAGGCCTTCAGCGGTGACGGGGCTCGCCTCGGGTCGGCCTCGACGATCTGGTGCTTGGGGAAGGGCCGAGGACGGTCGGGGTTCGGCGGGCTGGAGCGCGCCTGGGGCTCGGTGGTCGATGACGTCCCGCGGAGCGATGTGGTTTCTCACCTGTTCAGCGCTGTCGCCCACGTAGGAAAGGCACAACGAGATCGTTGATCCACCACGACCCAGGTTGTTTGGCTGGGGGTTCGGTGGTCGGGTCGCGTTTGAGATCCGGTAGTACGGGGGTCGGCCCAGGGACGGTGCCCCTCAGGGTGCGCGGAGAGTGGCCCGGTCCCGAACCACCCTCCGCAGCGGTCAGAAGGGCACCCGACGCCATGCCGTTTCCGTGATGATCAAATGATCGAGGAATTGCAGCCCGACCGTCTTAGCAGCCTCGGCGAGACGCGCCGTGGCCAGCAGGTCCGCTTCGCTTGGATCGAGAGAGCCGCTCGGATGGTTGTGCGCGACCCCGAATGCCGCCCCGCCAGCCGTCAGCACCGCAGTGATGATGTCCCGAATCGGCACCGTCGTGTGGTCGGAGCCACCCTCGGTCAACACCATACGCCGCAACACGGCCCCCCGAACGTCGCACGCCATCACGACCAGCCGCTCCCGGGAATGGCCGCGGAGCAGCGGAGCGACGACTGTCGCCAGGTCGGAAGTGCTGCTGATCTTGGTCCGCTCAGGATCTGTCTGCGCTCGCCGTACAAGATGGAAAGCCGCCGCCACCCGCGCCGCCTTGGCGGGCCCGACGCCAGGCACGGCGAGCAGGCGGTGCGGCTCGGATCGGGCCAGCCCGTCGAGATCGCCGCAGTGCGCGATCACCTGGGCCGCCAGATCCATCGCGCTCGCCCCTCGAAAACCGGAACCGAGGAGTACGGCCAGCAGCTCCCGGTCGGCCAGGGCCGTGGCCCCGCTCGCCATCAGCCGCTCGCGTGGCCGCTCACGTATGGGCAGGTCTTTGACTCGCATCCGCAACCTCCAGAACGGTTGTATCAACGAGCACTGACAACCTTGGCCTGGCCAGGAGGGATCGCCTGGAATGTCGCGGGGAACGTCTTTCGAGCTTCGATCGGGCTGACTTAGCGATCTCGCCTGGAGTCTCTCGGGAGTCGACTTTCGGATGCGATGCGATCAGTCCGTGAGGGTGATCGCGACCGCGTACGCCAGCCCCGTCACAAGCCAGGTCGTGACCTGTACGCCGGCCCTTTCACAAGCCAGATCGCGCCCGCGTGCGGAGGGTGAGCCAGGCGCGGATTTCGTCCATGAATGGGACGGGCGCGTCATGGTGGACCAGGTGACCGGCGGCGTCGATCAGCGAAAGCTCGGCCGTGGGGATCAGGCCGTGCAGTCGTCGGGCGATATCGGTGGGGATCCACGCGTCGCTGGTGCCCCACAGGATTCGTACGGGGATACTGATGCGGCCCAGCTGTTCCTCGTTCTCTTCGAGGAAGCGTTCGTCATAGTGCGCGATCTGCCGGTAGAAGGCGGGCTGGCCTTCCTCTCCCGTCCACGGCTGCACCAGGGCGTCGAGGTCGTCGTCGCGCAGGCCGCGGTGGCTCGCGCCCTGAACGTAGGCGCGGACGATGGCGGTATGGATGTAGGCCGGTAGCCGCGGCAGGACGTCAGGATGATCTTGTACGAACTTGAAGAAAGGCGAGCCGCTGGGCGGGATGGCCACGACGTCGACGAGCATGAGGGAGGCGTAATCGACGCCCAGGATCAGGTGCGTGCGCAGGGATACGGCGCCGCCGAAGTCGTGGGCGATCACATGTGGCCGGTCCAGCCCCCAGTGCGCGAGCAGCGCCGCGAACGCATCGGCCTGCGCGCCGAAATCCACGGGATGATCGGCGTGCTTGGACGACTGGCCATATCCGGGCATGTCCCACAAGTAGACGGTGAAGTTGCGGCTCAAGGCCTCCGCGAACGGCTGCCACAACACTGACGAGAACGGCGTGCCATGACAGAACACCACAGCCGGACCGGCACCCGCGCGTCCCCAGGCGATCTTCCTCCCATGCCACTCGAATCGCTCCGTAAGCTCCATGCCCACTCATGGTAGTAAGCCGTCCTCAGTGGGTCGGTGCATCACATCCGAAAGTCAACCCCCGAGAGACTTCCAGGCGAGGCCACTTAGCTTGATGTTGTTTCGAGCCGAAGCCCATGTGGCGGCGCTGGACAAAGGCGCTCGCCGGTTCGGGTGGTGGTCCGTGAGTGGTTGAGCCTCGATCTAGTAGCACGCCGCTGACCAGGCCGTATAGGGCCGAGCAGGGGAGGAGGAACGCCGCTGACCAGGCCGTATGCGGCCGATCGGGCGAGGAGGAACGCCGTCCGGGATGACGTCCCAGCGCGTGGACGTCCCAGCGGGTGGACGTCCCAGCGGGTGGACGTCCCAGCGGGTGGACGTCCCAGCGCGTCGTGGAATTGCGTCCCTGGGTGGAAGATCTATGGCGTCGTCCAGATCACGTTCCGTTGGTCTCGATGATCGCCTTATGGGGTTCATCGCCTACTCCGGGGATGGCCAACGTCTCACAGACGCACGACCGGTGGGGCGTCATCGGGTTGCCGGTGCTGGAGCTGATCATCGAGCTGCAGCAGGTGATCATCGCTCGAAGCCCTCGCTGTTCGCGAGGTCATCGGAATTCCACCGCTTTGGGGGCGCGATCAGCCGCGCCGCGCGCCAGGAGCGCGGGCCCTCGGTGGTGAGCCGTCGATGCTGTGTGGACGGGTCGGCCGCTGCCGCCACGAAGGGTGAGCCCCGGTGGTCATCCGGCTGAGCTCCAGGCCGAAGAGGCGGGTATCGGCCCGGAGCTCTCAGATTCGGTCAAACAGGCATGCTGTACATGATCCGGAAGCGGTCTCCCGGAATAACGATGTCGCTGGTCTCCACTGGGCGGTCGCCTGCCCAATGGGTGCGTTCCACGTGCAGGACGTGGATGCCAGCCGGCAGATCGAGGGCGTCGCTCTCCGTGGGGCGGGGTACGCGGGTGTGCACGCTTTCGACGATCTCCGTGATCTTTATCCCGTGCGCGTACACCCTGGCGACCAAGCTGCGCCGTTCCTCCTCCGTGTGGGCGGCGAACTCCAGAGGCTCGTACGAGGTGGCGAGCTGGAGCGGCCGGCCATCGCCGCGGAAGACGTAGTGCGTCCTCGTCAGGGTGGTCGATTCGTCGAGCCGCAGCCGTTTGGCGATGTCGGGTCCGGCTTCGGCGGGTTCGCTGTGCCAGTCCCAGGTCACACGCCGACCCTGGGACTGCAGGTCGGCGGCGAACGGCGCAGGATGATCGAGGAAGCGCCATCGGTGCAATGGGGAAAGGTCTGGGCGTTCTCTGACGTAATGACCCGATCCCACGCGGCCGATGATGAGACCTTCGCTCGCCAGCACGCGCAGGGCGTGGCGGGCTGCGGTTTCGCCGACCTGGTACTTGCGGGTCAGTTGCGCCCGTGAGGGAATGGGTGCACCGGGGGGAAGGGTGCCGTCGGTGATCTGTCGCCGAATGTCTTCGACGACACGCAGGTAGACCGGATCTGAGGTGGCCACTAGTCCATCCCTGGGGGTTCGTGTGAGGCGTTGCCCTATGTTGCCGTATTCGACAGGTAACCGACCGTCATCGAGGTCACTTGGAGCCCCAACTTTGCGGCGGCAGAAAATTATCAAAGAAACCCTGTAACGCCGATGTAAGAGTGACCGATTCTTCGGTAGAGGTCGTCGATGTGTGTACCCCCGAGCACATATCGGCGGCCTCTTCCCATGCGCGGCGCGAAGTCGCTCGCGCGGGCGGTGCTCCTCGTCGGTGGTGGTTGCCGGATATGTACGACATGTCGGCAGAGGTCATGGTGTCTGTGTGCGGCATGTCGAGCTGCGGTCGTACGGCAGGCACGTGGCTCCGCACGGAATCCAGTGATCACTGTGAGCGGCGGGTCGGTGATCCGGTGCCGGACCCGCGAACCGGCTCAGAGGGCCATTCGGTGGCGGGAGGGGCACGCTAGGGACGTGTCGAGTGCGGCCGGACATGCCCTGAGATGCCGGGGAACGGCATGACAATACGCGGCCCCAGGCAGGCAAAGCGGGGTGGCGGCGTCCACCGCTTTTGCGAATCCAGGTAGCGTTCGCACTATGGCTTCGCCAACTGGAACCACCGACGCGCCCTTCGGCCGTATGTTGACCGCCATGGTCACGCCGTTCACACCTGACGGTGCGGTCGATTACGACGCCGTGCGGCGCCTGGCCACCTATCTGGTGGACGAGCAGCGCAACGACGGCCTGATCGTCAGCGGGACGACCGGCGAGTCGCCCACCACCTCTGATGAGGAGAAGGAGCGCATTCTGCGCACCGTTCTCGAGACGGTGGGTGATCGGGCAACGGTGGTGGCCGGGGCGGGCACCAACGACACTCACCACAGCATCTCGCTCGCGAAGGCCGCGGCCCGCGCGGGTGCTCACGGGCTGCTCGTAGTGACGCCGTACTACAGCAAGCCCCCACAAGAGGGCCTGTATCAGCACTTTGCCGCTGTGGCCGACGCAACCGACCTTCCGGTGATGCTCTATGACATCCCCGGGCGCAGCGGCGTGCCGATCAAGATCGAAACCCTGATCCGGCTCGCACAGCACGAACGCATCGTGGCCGTGAAGGACGCCAAGGGCGATCTGTTCCTCGGTAGCCAGATCATGGCGATGACCGATCTCGCCTTCTATTCGGGCGATGATCTGCTCAATCTGCCCTGGCTCTCGGTTGGCGCGGCCGGGTTCGTCAGCGTTGTCGGCCATGTGGTCGGCGCCGACCTGGCGCGCATGATCGACTTGTACAGGAACGGCGACGTCGTTCAAGCACTTGCGGTGCACCGCCAACTGGCGCCCGTGGTCGAAGGGATCATGATGAGCGCTGGCGGCGCGATCATGGCCAAGGCGGCACTGGGCATGGTAGGAGTGCCGGTCGGACCAGTGCGGCTGCCGTTGGTGGCCGCGACAGAGAAGCAGATCGCCGAGCTGCGTGCTTGCCTGGTAGCCGGCGGGGTGAAGTTGACAGACGCATAGGAACGGGGAGGAACCGGGAGTTTTGAGAACACGATTTGACCATGGGGGCCGGCTATGAGCCATCCACATCCGGAGCTTGGCCCCCCGCCGGCGCTGCCGGAGGGCGGCCTGCGCATTGTCGCGCTGGGCGGGCTGGGTGAAATCGGCAGGAACATGGCCGTCTTCGAATACGACGGCCGATTGCTGATCGTCGACTGCGGGGTGCTTTTCCCCGAGCCGGACCAGCCGGGCATCGACCTGATCCTGCCTGACTTCGAATACATCAGGGACCGGCTCGACGATGTCGAGGCCGTGGTCCTGACCCACGCGCACGAAGACCACATCGGGGCCGTGCCATATCTGCTTCGTGAGCGGCGCAACATCCCGCTCATCGGATCCAAGCTGACGCTGGCCTTCATCGAGGCCAAGCTCACCGAGCATCGGATCCAGCCCACCAAGATCGAGGTGGTCGAGGGCGAACGGCACAGGTTCGGGCCGTTCGACTGCGAGTTCTTGGCGGTCAACCACTCGATCCCGGACGCGCTGGCGGTGGCCATCAGGACACCCGCCGGCATCGTGCTGCATACCGGCGACTTCCGCATGGACCAGTTGCCGAGCGACGGCCGCCTCACCGACCTCGGTGGGTTCGCCCGTCTTGGTACCGAGGGCGTCGACCTGCTGATGTCCGACTCGACCAACGCTGAAGTGCCCGGGTTCGTCACCAGCGAACGGGAGATCGGCCCGGTCATCGACGAGGTGATCCGTACCTCGGAGCAGCGGGTCATCGTGGCCAGCTTCGCGTCGCACGTACACCGCATCCAGCAGGTCATGGATGCGGCGGCCAGACACAATCGCAAGGTCGCCATGGTCGGACGCTCGATGCTGCGCAACATGGGCGTGGCCCGCGATCTCGGCTATCTCAAGGTGCCGCCGGGGCTGATCGTCGACTCGCGCGACATCGAGGAATGGCCGCCGGAAGACGTGGTGCTCGTCTGCACCGGTTCGCAGGGCGAGCCGATGGCGGCGCTGTCGAGGATGGCCAACCGGGATCACCCGATTCGCATCGCCGAGGGTGACACCGTCTTGCTGGCGTCGTCGCTGGTGCCGGGCAACGAGACCGCCGTCAACAAGGTGATCAACGGCCTCACCCGCTGGGGTGCCCGAGTCGTGCACAAGGGCAACGCCAAGGTGCACGTCTCCGGACATGCGGCCGCCGGCGAACTGCTCTACGTGCTGAACCTGACCCGCCCGTCGAACTTCATGCCCGTCCACGGCGAATGGCGGCACCTGCGCGCGCACGCCAAGCTCGCCGCGCTCACCGGCGTGCCTGACGATCACATCGTGATCGCGGAGGACGGCGTCGTGGTCGACCTGGTCGACGGCAGAGCCAAGATCGTCGGTGCGGTCCATGCCGGGTACGTCTACGTCGATGGCTCATCCGTCGGCGAGATCACCGACACCTCCTTGAAGGACCGCAGGATTCTCGGCGACGAGGGCTTCATCTCCGTCGTCGTGGTGGTCGACTCCAGCACCGGCAAGCTCACCGGTGGGCCGGAGATCCACGCGCGTGGCTCCGGCATCGACCCGGCGCAGTTCGAGGAGTTCATTCCGCAGATCGAGAAGGCACTCGAGGAGAAGGCCGCAGACGGGGTCGTCGACATGCAGGAGATCCGCCGGGTGGTCCGCCGCACGGTCGGGCGCTGGGTGAGCGACACCTACCGCCGGCGTCCGATGATCATCCCCGTGGTGCTCGAGGTCTGACCTCCGTATGGGTACGGCAGGCATGAGCGCCTGCCGTACCTCCGGGAGTCGCATCGGAGCCTCTCGTGTCGCTGATTCTGCGGCCTCTGCTGACATCCGGCGTCCCGAATCCCGGTTGCACCGACACTCGGCGGTCCCACGGACTTCCGCCGATTCTCGGTTCCTCGGACATCCGGCGGTCCTGCGACTTCCGCCTACTGTTGGGAGTCGCATCGGAACCTCTCGTTGTCGCTGACTCTGCGGCCCCTGCTGACATCCGGTGCCCCGAATCCCGGTTGCACCGACTCTCAGCGGTCCAGTGGACTCTGCCGGTTCTCGGTGCATCGGACATCCGGCGGTCCCGTGGCCTCTGCCGATTCGCAGTGCCCCGGACACTCGGCGGTCCAGTTGACTTGCGCCGACTGCTGGGGTTCCCGGCGACACCTGTGCCCTCGCCGACATCTCTCGGCACCATCAAGACGGTTCGTCCTGCCGACACTTCGCGCTCTTTGCACACTAGGTGGTGTCTCGCCCAGTGGTGAATCACGATCTCCTTTGCACACTGAGGTGGTGTCCCGCTCAGCGGTGGATCAACGATCTCCCTGTGCGTTTCCTACGTGGGCGAACAGGGCTGAGTGGATGAGAAACTACGCCGCTCTGAGGGACGTCATCCACGCTGAGTGTGTCGGCGGCTTAGGCATCTTTCCGGCGCATTAGCCATGTACCGACGAGCAACGGCAGCACGGCGTAGGCGATCAGCACCATGGCCGCGGCGACAGGAGAAAGCAGCGAGCCGTACACCGAGTGCGTGAGATCGTCGCCGGCGATCTCGCGCGGGAGCGCTCCGATCATCACCGAGCCGAGGCGTTCGCTCCAGGGCTCGGGCAGATTGCCCACGATTATTGGGATCACGTACACGAGACCCACGAGGATCGTGATCGCTCCCGCCGTGGAGCGTAAGGTGGCGCCCAGTCCTAGCCCGAGCAGCGCGAATACCGCCACCGTAAGGCTCGACGTAATAAGCGTTGGCAGTCTGTCGAGGAAGGGAATCGTGTAGGAACCGCCGAAGCGGTCGCCAATCATCCAACGGGCGGCGACGTATGTCCCGAACACCACCATCGGACCGGTGACCAGACCGAGTAGACCGACAATCACTGACTTTCCCGCTAGGACCGGCCAGCGTCTCGGCACTATGGCGAGGCTTGTTCTGATCAGTCCTGTTGTGTATTCGGACGTGATCGTGAGGACGCCGAGGACGCCCATGCAGAGTTGTGGCACCATCAGCACCACTTCCTCCAGATCCGCGATGGCGGCATGAGCCTGCTGCGCAGGGGTGGCGTTGTCGTACGTCCCGACCGCCGCCCAGGCGACCGCAGCGCCCAGCAGAATGCCGCCCAAGCTCAGCCCCAGCATTAGATAGCTGGAGCGAACGGTGCGGACCTTCAGCCACTCCGATGCCAGCACACTCACGCGTCTCTCCTTTTGAACAGGTAGAACCCCGCCGCGAGTGCGATGATCGCGTAGGTGGCGAGCACCACGAGCGCGGCCCAGGGAGGTAGGAAACCGTCGCCCAGTCGCCTGGAAAGCCGCTGGTCGGCGATCTGCGGCACGAGGTTGGGCAACATGAGGGCGGCCACGCGGGTGTTCCACGGGGCTGGCAGGTAATTGGCGATGCCGGGCAGGACGAACAGTAGCGACACGACCGAAACGATCGCCGCCGCCGTGGATCGAGTGGCTACGCCCAAGCCGAGGCCCACCAATGCGAGCACGGTCACCGACAGCCCGGAGGCGAGCAGCATCGGCAGGTCGTTGGCCAGAGAAGACTCGTTGAACTGCAAGTGGCGCTCGCCCGCTATGAGGCGGCTCGTCACGTACGTGAGGATAATGATCGAGTTGGCGGCGACGAAGGTAACGGCGGCGACCACCCCGGCCTTGGCCAGCAGTAAGGTCCCTCTCTTGGGAACGACTGTGAGACTTGTGCGGATCATGCCGCTGGCCTGCTCCGCAGTGATGGCCAGCACGCCGAGGACAGCCAGGCTGATTTGGATCAGTGGCAGGAAGCCCTGTTCAGGGGCCGCCGCTCGCAGTGATCCGCGTTCATCCGCCAAGCCGCTGACGTAGAAAGTCCAGATCATGCCGAGGAGCACCGTGAGCGCAGCCACTCCGAGCGCATGATAGGTCGAGGTGACCGAGCGCAGCTTCAACCATTCGGAAGACAGGATTGTCCTCATCGTGCGGCTCCGTATTCCACGCTGCTCGCCGTCAGGGCAAGGTAGGCGTCTTCGAGCGACGGGTAGCGCTCAGTGAGCTCCGCCACGGTGGCTTCCATGATCAGCTTGCCTCGGCCGAGGATGATGATGCGCTCGGCCGTCAGCGCCATCTCGCTCATCAGGTGGCTGGAGAGCAGGATGGTCCTGCCCTCCTTGGCCAAGGAGCGCATTAACTCGCGAATCCAGCGCACCCCGTCGGGATCGAGTCCATTGACCGGTTCGTCGAACATCAGCGTGCCCGGGTCGCCGAGCAGGGCGGCCGCGATGCCGAGGCGCTGCTTCATGCCGAGTGAGAAGCCGCCCACCCTCTTGCGTGCCACCCCGGCCAGGCCCACCTGTTCGAGAACCTCGGCCACTCGCGTCGGGCCGATGTCATTGGTGCGCGCCAGGCACAACAGATGGTCGTAGGCCCTGCGCCCGCCGTGTACGGCGCTTGCGTCCAGCAGCGCGCCCACCTCACGCATGGGCCTGCTCAGCGAGGTGTATCGTCGCCCGTTGATGAATGCCTGGCCCGAGGTGGCGGAGTCGAGGCCGAGGATCAGGCGCATCGTGGTGGATTTGCCGGCACCGTTGGGGCCCAGGAATCCGGTCACGTGGCCGGGCTCTATCTTGAAGGACAGATTGTCGACGGCGAGCGTGTCGCCGTAGCGTTTGGTCAGGCGGTTGAGTTCGATCACGCGGTAAAGAATGAGGTACGGCGGGCGTTCGCCACATCGGACCACGGTCCGAACCTCAAGGTCAGACCCCAGTCTGACGTGCAGGCCCACCCTCAACCACTACGGTCAACGCGTGAACGAATCCCCCTCCCTCTTCACCGCTCGCTTGAGCCGTCGCCAGCTGATCGGGCTGGACCTGCTGGCAGGGTTGGGCTTCTGTCTCATGTTCCTCACGGCCGCGACGAGTGGGTGGGCGCTGCCGCCGTGGGCGAGGCTGACTCTTATCCTGGGGCTGGGTTTGCCGCTGGCGATGCGCAGAGTGTGGCCGTTGCCCGTCTTCTGCTTCGTGCTGACAGTCTCCATCGTGGTCGCCGCGGTGTTAGGGGTCTCATCCGCTTATATCTCGCCTGCCTACGCGCTCTATGTCGTCGCCCTGGCCGATGCCCGGGGTGCGTGGGTTCCGACCTCGGCGATCGGTGTGCTCACACTGGTCACGCTGGTCGGAATGGTGGTCGCCGGCGGTGCGCCGCAGCCGGCGGGCCCCGCGTGGCTGACGAATCTCGACCAGCCGCTCATCGGCATCGCCGCACTGGGCGGCGCGTGGACGGTCGGGCGAGCCGTACGAGAACGAAGACACTATGCGGCGCGCGATGCCGAGCGCCTGGCTGGACAGGCTGTGGCGGAGGAGCGGTTGCGCATCGCCCGTGAGCTGCACGATGTCGTTGCGCACAGCGTGGGATTGATCGCGGTCAAGGCGGGCGTGGCCAATCATGTGATGGCCACCAGACCGGAGGAGGCACACGATGCGTTGCGGGTGATCGAGACCGCCAGCCGGAGCGCGCTCGTCGAGATGCGCCACTTGCTCGGCGTCCTCCGCTCAGACGAGACGCCTGACCGTGGCCCCGCACCGGACCTCAGCGGCCTCCCACGGCTGGCCGAGCAGGCCAGATTGGCGGGCGTGGAGGTAGAGCTGGACCTCCGGTTGGCGGCCGGGGGAGGCCGGAACCGTGGAGATGATGTCGCACCGCATTCGCGGGCTGATCGCAAGGACGACAAGGGCAATCGCGCGGCTGGGTCTAGTACCAATCGTGCAAACCGGGACAGTGCGCCTATGGAGGGTGCCGACGTTGCGACCAGGGACGGTGGGGGAGGCCAGGAGTGGGTTGGTGGCCGGACTGATGCCCGGGCCGGTACCGGCCAGAGGGTCCGGGGTGGGGCCGGTCTGGGCTTCCAGGATGTGACCGGTCAAACGGCCCAGGACGGTACCGGCCAGTGGGTCCGGGGTGGTACCGACCAGAGGGACCTGGGTGAGGCTGGCCAGTGGAGTCAGGACGGGGCCGCTCAACGGGCCCAAGAGGGGACAAGTCAACAGGCCCAGGACAGGGCACGCCAACGGGTCCATGACAGAGCCAGCCAGAGAGCCCGGGACGGAGGCGAGGACGGCCTAGGCATGCGCGAGGGAGGAGATGGCTCACGGCTCGGGGTTGGGCTGCCTGAGGGTGTGGAGTTGTCGGTCTATCGGATCGTCCAGGAGGCGCTCACCAACGTGGTGAAGCATGCGGCACCGGCCCGGTGCCGGATATCGGTGGTGGCCGACGTGATGGAGGTGCGGATCGAGGTGATTGACGACGGTCCGGGCCGTCGCACACTGCAGGTGGAGGGAACGGGACACGGACTGATCGGAATGCGGGAGCGGGTCATGATGTACGACGGAGTGTTCGAGGCCGGGCGTCTACCTGGGCGAGGGTTTCGGGTGTCAGCCCGGTTGCCTTATGGGGGCACTTCGTGATCCGTGTTCTTGTCGCCGATGACCAGGCGCTGCTCAGGGGGAGCTTCAAGGTATTGGTCGACTCGGAGCCCGATCTGACCGTTGTAGGTGAGGCCGCGACGGGAGCCGAGGCGGTGGCCGTTGCTCTGGAGGAGCGGCCTGATGTGGTTCTCATGGACGTGCGCATGCCGGAAATGGATGGCATCGAGGCCACTAGGCGGATAGGAGATGTGGCTCGGGTCCTGATCGTGACCATGTTCGACCTCGACGCCTACGTTTACGACGCACTCCGTGCTGGAGCCAGTGGGTTCCTGCTCAAGGACACCCCGCCGGCCGATCTGGTCGCCGCCATTCGCGTGGTCGCGGCTGGTGAGGCGTTGCTGGCTCCGAGGGTGACGCGCAGGCTGATCGAGGAGTTCACCCGCACGCCTGCGTCGTTACAGGTCAAGGGGCTGCATGGCGTTACGGAGCGGGAGCGGGAGGTTCTCATCCTGATCGCTCGGGGTCTCTCCAACACCGAGATCGCCGCCCATCTTCATCTCAGTCTCGCCACGGTCAAGACCCACATCGGGCGGCTCCTGGCCAAGCTCGATGCTCGGGACCGGGCACAGCTTGTCATCGTGGCGTACGAGAGTGGGCTCGTATCTGCGGTTCGTTGATCAGAGAGTTGGTTCGTTGGTCGGCGGGTTAGGGGCGCCGACGGGGCCGGGGGTGTTGGTTGGCGGGCTAGGGAGTACAGGTGGCATCGGGCTGTTGGGGCCTCGATGAGTGGACGGCGCAGAAGGGTTCGCCGGGTGCTGGATGTTGTCGGTGAGCTAGGGAGTGCGTGGGGTGGGGCTATCGCTGGGTGAGCTGTGGCGGAAGGCTCGGGAGTATTGCTCGGCGGGCTATGGAGTCCGGGTGAGGTCGCGGAGGGGCGCTGGGGTGCGGTCCGGTGAAGGCTGTTGCTTGGGGGTTCGGGAGTGTGGGTGAGGTTGGGGATGGAGGGCTGTGCTGTGGTGCGGTGAAGGCTGTGGTTGGGGGGTTTGGGAGTGCGGGTGAAGTGGTGAGCTGTGATCGGAGCCTTAAGGAAGGGCAGGAGCGTTGGTGGGTGGGAGCACGCGGGCGAGATCGGCATGTCGACGACGCGTGAAGAATTCGGCCGTCGTTGAGGGGATGGAGCGCTGGGATGCGGAGCGGTCGGGGGTCTGTTGGCCGGTGGGGTCGGTGCGGTGAAGGCTGTTGGTTGGTGGGCTAGGGAATGGGGTGCGGGTGGGGGCTGTAGTCGGGGTGCGAGGAAAGAGCGGGATGTTGGTCGGTGAGTTAGGGAACGTGATGCGTCGGGGGATGTTGGTCGGAGGTTTGGGGAGCGCAGGATCTGAGTGATGGTCCGGTAGCGTCCCTGGAGTGACCGATGTGAGGGTTGTCTTCCGGAAGTACGGCGGGGCGTTGCACTGGAACCATTCCGCGAAGGTGCTCGGCGAGGATGAGCACGGCGTGTGGGTCGCGGTGCCGGGCGGGACGGTTGCTCGTAAAGGGGAAGGGCAGCCGATTGTGTGGGAGACCGCGGCCATCATGTTGTTCCCGCGGGACGGGTGGTGGACGGCGTCCTTCAACTCGCCGCCGCATCGGGCTGAGGTGTATGTGGATGTCACTACCGTTCCCGAGTGGCGTGATGGTGAGGTGACCATGCTCGACCTCGACCTCGACGTGATCAGGATGCGTGACGGGCGGTTGATTCTGGACGATGAGGACGAGTTCGCCGATCACCAGGTGCTGCTGGGATATCCGCAACAGATGATCGACCAGGCCGAGGAGACGGCCAGGTGGTTGATGGGCGCAGTGGGCGGACGGCAGGGGCCGTTCGGGGGTGCGCATTCGAGGTGGCTTGATCAAGTGGGTGGCAGTGACACGGCTTGATCAAGGGTGGCAGCCACGCGACTTGACCAAGGGGCGGCGGCCACGCGACTTGACCAAGGGGTGGCGGCCACGCGACTTGACCAAGGGGTGGCGGCCACGCGACTTGACCAAGTGAGTGGCGGCCACGCGACTTGACCAAGTGAGTGGCGGCCACTCACTTGATCAAGAGGGTTGCGGCAGGACGAGCTGAGCGGTGGGCGGTCAGCGGATGAGGCGTAGGGCTTCGGCCATGGCGGCCAGACGGCGGGGGGAGGCGAGACCGGCGTGGTAGAGGTGGAAGTCCGTGGCGCCTGCCTTGGCGTACGTTCTGAGTTGCTCGGCGAGTGCCTGGCCGTCGGCGGGGCGTGGAGGAAGAGCCAGGACATATGCGCCCACTCGCTGGCCGGGGCCGCAGAGTTCGCCCAGTCTGGCCAGGCGGGCGGCGTCCGAGGCCGGGTCGCCCCAGCAGTTGCCCACCAGCACCTCCGCTCCGGGCTCGCCGGTGGGGAGGGCGGCGAACGAGCTGGCGGCCCAAGGGTCGGGGTTGGCGTGCAGGGTGATGGGTACGTTCGGCGCTGTCTTGCGGGCCACGGTGATGAGACGAGTGCGCAATGATGCCGACAGTTCTACGCGTACGTTTCGGACATCGTCGGCGAATGGACCGAGGGCGGCTTCCACGGTCTCGGGAGATGATGGCGAGCCAGAAGCCGGCGACGCAGTCGCTGGTGAGGCAGCAGTTGGCGATGCGGCTGCTGATGAGGCAGAAGTCCGTGACGCAGCTGCTTGCGCGGCGGCAGACGGCGATGCAGATGCTGATGAGGAAGCAGACGGTGCGGAAGAGGTCGGCGCCGGAGATGCCTGGTCGTTCCTGCTCGTCGCGGGAGAGGTTACGGCCCTAGCGGGAGGGCCGTCGATGGCCGCGCGTACGTGTTCTCTGGTGCCCTCTGGGTAACGGGGAGCGCAGGCCGTACAGAAGCAGAGCGTCAGCAGGTCACTGTGTACGGACGTCCAGTCGGCGCCGACCGTCTTCTCGTGCACGCTCTGGTGCCCGAAGCCCATGGGGCCGCACGCCTCGAGGATGAGGCCATCCGGTTCGCCGACGGTCAGGATCTCGCTGACCAGACGCTCGCAGTACTCGATCACGTCCTTGAAAGCCGGACACAGCGCATATGGATAGGGATCACCGAATGCGTTACGTACTACCAGTTCAGGGTGCAGACCGCCCAGGAAGGAGTTGTGTGTCAACACCGTCCATGCGTGTACCTGAAGTCCGACGGCCTTCAGGGCGTCCCGGGCTTGCAGGTAGGCGTCCGTGGGTGTCCAGGTTGGGGAGGCCGGTGTCAGGCGCCCCCAGGAGGAGGGCCGAACTGGCAGGTAGAAAGCCGATTGTGGGACATCCAGCACTCGGTGGGCGGGGTGATACGGCGTTGCCGCACGGGTGGAGTGATAGCTGGCCGCCAACGCGACGGCCTCGACGCCCAGCTCCGCGAGGCGCGAAGGGGCCGACGGGTCACCGACGATGTCCCAGGGGTAGGCGTAGGCCACGTTCACCAGCGCGGTCTCCTCGCAGAGAAAGCAGGCTCGAAGCGCTGCATATAGGTGGTGTCGTCGCGCTCGGTGATTCCGCACGCGAGATATTGCTCATGCATCATGGCCAGGGCGTCACGGTCCAGTTCGATGCCGAGACCGGGCCCGTCCGGCACGGGTACGGCGCCGTCCACGAACCGCAATGCGCCCGGTGCGACTACGTCCTGCCCGTTCTGCCATGGCGTGTGGGTGTCGCAGGCGTGGGTGAGGTTCGGCGTGGCGGCGGCCAGGTGGGTCATCGCGGCCAGGCTGATCCCAAGGTGCGAGTTGGAGTGCATGGACAGCTCCAGCCCGAACGTGTCACACAGTGCGGCGATATGCGAGGAACGTACGAGTCCGCCCCAGTAATGGTGGTCGAGCAGCAGCACTCCGATCGCCTGGGTGGCGATGGCGGGCGGAAGGTGCTCGGGCGTCACCACGCACATGTTCGTGGCCAGCGGCATCGGGACTTCGCCGGCGACCTTCGACATTCCGGGGATTCCGGGCGTGGGGTCCTCCAGATACTGCAGGCTGCCTTCGAGCGCCTGGCCTACCTGGATCGAGGTCTCGACGGTCCAAGCAGCGTTCGGGTCCAGACGGAGAGGCACGCCCGGGAAGGCCTCCCGCAGGGCTATGATCGCCTCGACTTCTTCCTGAGGTGCGAACACGCCGCCTTTGAGCTTGATCGACGCGAAACCGTACTCCTTGATCAGCATCGATGCCTGCTCGACCAGCCCCGCCGGGTCGAGCGCCGCGCCGAACCTGTCGGGCTCGCCGCCCGGATGCCCCGCCCACTTGTAGAAGAGATAGGCGCTGTACGGCACAGCGTCGCGTACCCGGCCGCCCAGCAGATCGACGACCGGCACGCCGGCTGCCTTGCCGCGAATGTCCAGACAAGCCACCTCGAAGGCCGCGAACACCCGATCGATGCTCTTCTCCTGGGTCGCGACCCCGGTCAAGCCGTGCATATCGGTCACTACATCGCCGACGAGCGCGCTGATCCTGACATACATCTCGTTCGTGGCATGCACATCCACGCCGACCAGTGCCTCGGCGCATTCGCGTACCTTGGTGAGGTGCCCCAGGTCACCGTACGTCTCGCCGAGGCCGCTCAGCCCCTCGTCGGTGACCACCTCGACGATCGTCCGCAGCGCCCAGGGTTCGTGTACGCCGGCGGCGTTCAACAGTGGCGGATCCTTGAAAGCTACGGGGGTGACGTGGATCTGCCTGATGATCATATGACCGCCGTCCATATATGTGAACAAGTGCCAGGTTTGTGGACAGGTTGTCGCAACTGTAAGAATCAATATGAAGAAGTGTCAAGACTCCGAAGGGCCATTCGATGATCTACGGACACAACCCCAGGACCGGCGAGACCGTGGGCAGCGCCCTGCCTGAAACCGACCGCGCCGGGGTCGACATGGTTGTTTCCGCCGCGGCCGCCGCAGGTGCGGCCTGGCGGGCGACTCCCGCCGCCGAGCGGGCCGAAGCACTGGAGGCCGTCGCCGACGCTCTCACCGCGAAGGTGGACGAGCTGTGGCAGATCGCCGACAGTGAGACCGCGCTGGGAGAGGTACGACTGCGCGGCGAGGTCGCTCGTACGGCCGGCCAGTTCCGGCTGTTCGCCCAGGTGATCAGAGATGGTGGCTACCTCGACGCCATCGTCGACCACGCCGACCCCTCGGCAACCCCGCCCAGGCCCGACGTACGCCGGATGAAGCAGCCGCTGGCCGGCGTGGTCGCGGTGTTCGCGGCGAGCAACTTCCCGTTCGCGTTCTCCGTGGCGGGTGGCGACACCGCATCGGCGCTGGCCGCCGGTTGCGCGGTCGTGGTGAAGGCGCATCCGGGCCACCCCAACACCTCCGAGCAGGTCGCTCGCATCGTCCGCAAGGCCCTGCCGTACCCCGACCTGCTGGGACTGGTGCAGGGCATGCAGGCGGGCGCCGACCTGGTGCAGCACCCGGGCGTGGTCGCGGCCGGGTTCACCGGGTCGGTCCCGGGCGGCAAGGCGATCCAGGGGCTGATCGACCAGCGAGAGGTGCCGATCCCGTTCTTCGGGGAGCTGGGCAGCGTCAACCCGGTCGTCGTACTGCCGTCCGCGCCCATGGCGGAGGTGGCCACCGGGTTCGCTACATCGTTGACTATGGGGGTCGGGCAGTTCTGTACGAATCCCGGGCTGATGTTCGTGCCCGAGGACGATGAGCTGCGCAAGGCGCTGGCCGCGGCCGTGGAGGGGACCACCGGCGGGCCGATGCTGGGTGAGCGGATCAGGGACGGCTACCTGGGCGGGCTGCAGCGGCTTGGTGAGCTGCCGGTGCTGGCCGAGGGCAAGGCGGGAGAGGGTAGCTTGGCCGTCACGCCCACGGTGTTCACCACGGATCTCGACTCGTTCGCGGCGAAGTTGCCGGGCATCAACGAAGAGTGCTTCGGTCCGGCGTCGATCGTCGTGACTTATCGCGAAATTTCGGACCTGCGGGCCGTGCTGGAGCGGCTGGAAGGGTCGCTGACGGCCACCGTGCATGCCACCGACCCCAGCGAGGCCGGTGAGGTCGCCGAGGTGCTCGGGCGTAAGGCCGGGCGGCTGATCTGGAACGGGTGGCCCACCGGGGTGGCGGTGTGCTGGGCGATGCATCACGGCGGTCCGTGGCCGGCTTCGACGTCGGCAGCGCACACGTCGGTCGGCGCGACGGCCATCGACCGGTGGCTGGTGCCGACGGCGTACCAGGACTGGCCCGGTGAGCTGCTTCCGGAGGAGCTCAGGGACGACAACCCGCTGGGTGTCCCGCGACGGGTGGATGGCGCGCTGGGGCGTTAGTTAGGGATGGGATGCGGCAGAGACGCGCCCTGGTGTTGGGGTGGGAGGGCGCGTCTTGCTGTCTCGTGATGTGGGGAAGATGGGCTTTGGCGTTGGGGTAGAGGGGCGCGGCTTGTTGCTGCTTGGTGGCGTGGCGGGGGTGTGGGTTGGTGGCGGGGTAAGCGGCGTGTGTTGCTGTCTGGTGATGTGAGGGGTTGAGCAGCAAGTGAACGGCCAGTGGCGATAGGGAGCCCGGGCGGGCGAAATTGTCGTCGTCAGTGGTCCGAGGTGGGCGAGGGCGCGGTCGTAGCCGAGGTGGGCCCGGCCGGTGTGCGGGCCAGGCTGGCATTCCCTGCTCCGGTAAGGGTCTATGTGCGCTGGGTGGCGTCTACCAGAGCCTGGAACAGGCGGGCCGGGTTCTCGGCGATGCGGTTGCAGACGTACAGCCACCACTGGGTGCCGAACACAACGTACTCCCTGACCGGATGCCCGCGATCCCGCATCGTCCGCAGCTGATCGATGCCGAGTCCCAGCAGCATCTCGACCTCGTAGGCGCCGGAGTCCTGCCGCATGTGCGGCTGCAGTTCGTCGAGGAGGTCGAGGTCGTGGGTGGCGATCGAGCAGAGGTGGCCGCTGTCCAGCAGGCGGGTCGCGTACGCGAGGTAGACCGCCGGCAGCTCGCGGCTGTCGCGGTGGTGGGCGATGGACTCGGGTTCGAGGTAGGCGCCCTTCACCAGGCGGATGCGGCCGGGTCGCGTCAGCAGGCGGGGCAGGTCCTCGTCAGTGCGGTGCAGGCGGGCCTGGATGGTGACGCCGACATGGTCGAAACGCCCGCAGAGGCGTTCGTGAGTCCACAGGATGAGGTCCGTACGATCGGTTCCCTCCATCGAGATCATCATCTCCTGGCCCGCGGCGGCGGTGGCCTCGGCCAGCCGGGTGGCGTTGGCCAACCCCAGCTCGCGGTCCACCACGGAGCCGATGTGGGACAGGTCGAGGGATACCGAGCAGTTCACCCCGCGCGCTGCGGCCTGCCGTGACAGGTCCAGGAACACCTCGGTCTCGGCCGTGGCCAGGTCGGCGTCGCGGCAGCTCTCGCCCATGTAGTCAAGGGTGACGGCGCTGCCCTCCGCGTTGAGCAGGGCGGCCCGGGCGAGCGCCTCGCCGACTGTCTGGCCGCCGACGTACCGTTCGGCCACCCGCCAGGCCAGCTCGCGCAGTGCGGGATCTGCGGCGACTCGGTCCTTGAGGTCCTCATCAAGGGCCAGTGCCCGCATTGTCTGGGCCGCCTGCTCCATCACGATCATCGTCTTCCTTTCATCCGGAAGCCAGGACACTATCACCAATCTATATTTTTTTAGAAGGTGTCTGCCTTACCGGTTGAGCGACCTCTCGATGCATCCGGCAGGAGGTGCGCGAACGCGCTTTGCGGGGTAGCGGCCGCGCCGGAGACACGCGGTGCAGGTGGACGAGCACGTCGAACGCCTCAGGCAGGGAGGGAATGGCGAGGTGCTCGCCGGCGTCGCGAGAGGGTCGTAGCCGCCGCTGATGACGTGTGCTTTCGCGGGTCCGTCGCTGTCCCGCTGTCCGTCGTCCCATCATTCCGCCGGCCAGTCAACGCGTCCGTCCCATCGGTGGTGCAGGTCGCCGGCGCGCACGTTCGCTCGGTGGGTGCAGGTCGCTGGCGCGCACGTCCGTCAGTGGGCGGGACGGTCGGGGGCGGCTGGCCCGCGTCGAGCCAGTCGGGGGACGGCTTCGAGACGGCGGCGACGCCGAGGTCACCGTGGGGGAAGCCGATCGCCGATGGAGGCGTAGCCCGCCCCCTGGTGGTGGCGTAGCACGCTGCCGACGGTCTGGTTGGTCGCGGGGCGGGTGAAGGCAGGGGGTGGGAGGGGCGGATCGGTTGGAGGGTGAGGCGAAGGCTTGGATCGGTTGTGGGGTGAGGCGAAGGCCTGGATCGGTTGTGGGGTGGGTGAAGGCAGCCGGTGGAGGTGGAGGTCAGGACCGGTCGCGGGGCTGGGGGAAGCGCCGCGACTCTTGAAAAGCCTTCATAAAGACCGGTCAGGCCCCGGCGATCTCCAAGCCGATGGCCAGGATGCGCTCCAGCTCCCGCAAATCCTCCGCAGAGGGGTCGACCAGGGGAGCCCGTACGCCACCGACCGCCAACCCACGCAACCGGACCCCTGCCTTGACCAGCGAGACCGCGTATCCCGGTACCCGGTCCCGTAGCTCCACCAGCGGCAGGTAGAAGTCGGTGAGCAGTCGTTGCACCAGTACCTCGTCGTCCCCGCTCACCGCCTTGTGGAAGGCCAGTGCGATCTCCGGTGCGAAGGCGAAGACGGCGCTGGAGTACAGCGTCACGCCCAGCCCTCGGTAGGCGGGGACGGTCAGTTCGGCGGTGGGCAGGCCGTTGAAGAAAGTGAACTCCCGGTCCGTAGACCGCCGTACGGTCAGGATGATGCGCTGGAGCAGGTCGAAGTCGCCGAGTCCGTCCTTGAAGCCGATGATCTCGGGCAGTTGGGCCAGCTCGGCCACCGCTGAGGGGGAGAAGCGGGCGGTGGCGCGGTGATAGATGATGACGGGCAGCCCGCCGGCTGAAGCCACCTCACGCACGTAGCGGACCAGGCCGTCCGGGGGAGCGGTCACCAGGTAGGGGGGCATCAGCAGCAGGCCGTCGGCTCCGTTGTCCGCCGCCGCGCGGGCGAACGCCTTGGCGGTGGGCAGCGGGCCGCCCGCGCCCGAGAAGACCGGGACCCGGCCGCCTGTGGCCCGCACCGACGTGGCCACGACCTTGGTGTAGTCGGCGACGTCGAGCGCGTTGAACTCGCCTGTGCCGCACGCGGTGAACACTCCTCCGGCTCCGGCGGCGACCCCATTGGCGACGTGCTCGGCCATCGTCTGCTCGGCTATGTCGCCGTCAGCGCCATAAGGGGTCACGGGAAAGAAGAGAACACCATCTAGCCGCATCAACAATCCTTCCTAGCGGATGAGCGGATAAGCGGAAGCCGATGAGCCCGAAGCGGATGTGCGGGCGAGCCCGAAGCGGATGCGCGTGTGAGCCCGAAGCGGATGTGCGGGCGAGCAGATGTGCGGGTGGGTGGATGCGGATCAGTGAATCCGGCTGGGGGCCAAGCAGATGCGGATGCGCAGGGGCGTGGACGTGGGTCAGCGGATCCAGGTGGGCCCGAAACTGAAGCGGACACGCGGGGAAGGGGATGCGGATCAGCGCATGCGGGTGAGCGCGAAGCTGAAGTGGCTGAGCTCGGAGCGGCAGTGGACGAACGGGGGCATGGATACGGGTCAGCGGCGGATGCGGGTGAGCCCGAAACTGAAGTGGCTGAGCTCGGAGCGGCAGTGGACGAGCGGGGGAGCGGATACGGATCAGCGGAAGCGGATGACCCGCAGCCGATCAGCGGATGCCCTCCCGGCGAAGCGTGGCAGCCAGCTTCCGCGTGTGTCTGGTCACCGCGTCCGTGACCTTCTCGATCTCGGCCGGTTCCAGGCCCGCCGGCATCGAGCAGCTGATCGCGTCCGTGGCCGGGATCCGATAGTCGACCGCCACCGCCACGCAGGCCACGCCCGGGGTGCCCTGTTCGCGTTCGTAGGCCCAGCCCCGGGTGCGTACCTGGTCGAGCTCCCCGATCAGCTTGGCCGGATCGGTGAAGGTGTGCTCGGTGATCGCCGTCAGCGGGTCCGGCAGCAGGGCCGCCACCTCGTCGTCGGTGAGCTGGGCGAGCAGCACCTGGCCGAGCGCCGTGACGTGGGCGGGCAGCCGCCGGCCCACCCTGGGGATCACGTGGTGTGCCTCCCGCGACTCCCTGGTCGCCAGGTAGAGGACGTGTGCCTCGTCGCGGCGGGCGAAATGTGCGGTCTGGCCGGTCTCCGCGCGCAGGTCCTCCAGCGTCTCCTGGGCCAGGGGCAGGGCGGGGTCCTTGTCGAGGTACGCGGTGCCGGTCAGCAGGGCGTGCGGCCCGATGCCGAAGGCCGATCTGGCGGAGTCGGTCTCGACCCAGTTCAGCTCGACCAGGGTGCGCATCAGGGCGTGCAGGGAGCTGCGTGGAAAGCCCGTGTGCTGCTGGAGCTCCGACAGTGTCAGGGTCTCGTGGGAGGCGGCCAGAGTCTCGAGGATGCGGACCGTCCGCTCGGCGGACTTGACTAGCTGGGGCTCCATACTCATCCCATCTTGACAGAGGCTTCAGAGTGTCAGCATATGGGATTCCATCCAGATACATGGACAGGTACATGGACGCCTAACCCTTGATGGCGCCGCTGGTCAGGCCGCGCATGAACTGCCGTTGGAAAGCCAAGAAAGCGATGATCGACGGCAGCAGCGCGAGCAGTGATGCCGCGAGCAGTACGCCGATGCCGACCTCCTCGTCGGAGCGCAGGGAGCGCAGCGCGATGGGCAGGGTCCACATGCTGGACTCGGGCGCCACGATCAGCGGGAGCAGATACTGATCCCAGATCATGGTGAAGCCGAAGACGCCGATGACGCCGAGCGCGGGCCGACACAGCGGCAGGATGATGCCGAAGAAGATGCGCAGTTCGCCCGCGCCGTCGATGCGCGCGGCCTCCTCCAGTTCGACCGGCACTTCCTTCATGAACTCGGTCATGACCAGGATGGAGAAGCCCCAGGCGCCCACCGGAAGGATCATGCCCGCGTACGTGCCGATGAGATCGGCGTGGATGATGGGCATGTCGGCGAGCACCAGCGAGAGCGGTATTGCGATGATCTCCTCGGGCAGCATCATCGTCGCCAGCATGATCAGCATCACGAACGCCATGCCCCTGAACCTCTTGCGGGCGAGCGCGTAGGCGGCGAAGACGCTGACGAGCATCTGGAGCAGCAGCCCGAACCCGACCACCACGAACGAGTTGAACAGGTAGTGGTAGACGTTCTTGTTGCTGGCCTGGACGAAGTTCTCCAGGGTGAAGTCGTCGGGCCAGAGCGAGAATCTGGTCGGGTCGAGCGTCTTGCTGAAGGCGCTGACCAGCAGCCCGACCAGCGGCCCGGTGAAGATGATCACCATGAAGGCGTAGACCAGCACCTTCAGGGTCGTGGCAAGAGGGCCCCGCCTGGACTCCAGGCCGAGAGCGCTGTCGAATCTCATCATGCGTTCTGCCTCCTGCGCATGACCTGGGTCAGCACCGTGAGCAGCAGGGTCACCGCGAACAGCACGATCCCGCCGGCCGACGCGGTGCCCAGGTCACCCTTCTGGAACCCGAGCTTGTAGATCAACGTCATCAGCACTTCGGTCGATCCGTTCGGCCCGCCGTTCGTCAGCACGTACACCTCGACGAAGACGCGTATGCCGCGGATGGCGGCGAGGGTGAACAGGATCCAGAACACCGGGCGCAGCGCGGGCAGCGTGATGTGCCGCAGCCGGTGCCAGGTGGTGGCGCCGTCAACGGCGGCGGCCTCGTACAGCGTGCGGTCCACGCCGACCAGCCCGGCGAGGAAGATCATCATGTCGTACGGCGTGCCGCGCCAGATGCTCATGCCCATGATCGACAGCAGCGAGGAGTGCTCGCTGGCCAGGAAGGGCTGCGGGTCCAGGGCGATCCAGCCGAGGATGGTGTTGATCATGCCGCTGTCGGCGGGGTGGTACATGATCCGCCAGACCTCGGCCACCGCCGCCATCGTGGTCACCACCGGCAGGAACGCAGCGGTCCTGATGAACCACAGGTAGCGTGCCGGCCCCTCGATGAGCAGTGCGAACAGCAGGCCGAGGACGAGCGAGCCCGCGGTCGTGCCCAGGGCCAGCACGATGCTGTGCCAGATGGCCGAGACGAAGGCGTCGTCGGTCATGATCGTGGCGTAGTTGGCGAAACCCACCCATCGATCACCGACGTAGCGGACCTCGAAGAAGCTCATCCGCAGGCCCTCGAACATGGGGATGAACTTGAAGAACAGGAACAGCAGCAAGGCCGGCGACAGGAACGCCCACGCGAGGAGGGTCCCCCGCCGCCGCATCCGCTTGGGACGGCGGCGGGGGGTCTCCGTGCGGCTCCGCGCCTGGGTGAGCGTGGGGGTCATGATGCTTTCTGGGTCTGCAGTTCCTGGGTGAGCTTGGTGCTCAGGGTGTCCATCGCCGTCTTGACGTTGGCTGAGCAGTCGGCCCACACCGTGTTGATGGAGTCGGCGGAGTCCTGGCGGATCGGCGCCCAGTTCGGCACCGGCGGTGCGTAGACCGCGTTGGCGTAGGCCTCCTGGAACACCTTCCAGCGCGGATCCTGGCGTTCGGCGGCCATGTCGACCTGGGAGTTGACCGGCAGGCGGACGATGGCGCCGTTGGCGTCCTTGTTCATGCCGATGCGCTGGCCGTCGGGGGAGACCGCGAACTCGGCGAACTTCTTCTGGCCCTCGACGTTGTCGGAGCCGGCCATCATGTAGACGTTCTCGCCCTCACCGAGGGTGCCGGGGCCGCCCGACGGGCCCTTGGGCACCGGTACGACCTCGATCTTGTCGGTCCCGATGCTCTTGACGAACCTGGCGAGCACGTACGGGCCGACCAGGTAGATGCCGCCCTGCCCCTTCTCGAACACCTCGTGGGTGACAGTCGTGTCGTTGCTGACCGCGCCCGGGTTGACGGTCTTGGCCTTGCAGAACTGGTCCTGCAGGTACTGGACCGCCTCCACGGTCTTGGGGTCGCTCACGACGGGGCTGAACTTGCCGCCGCCGTTGGCCTTCACGAAGTCGCCGCCGTTGGCGTAGATCAGCGAGGAGGCGTACCAGGAGGCGTAGCCGCGCTTGGTGCCGGCGGGGATCACGAAACCGGCCGTGTCCTTCTGGCCGTTGCCGTCCGGGTCCTTGTCGGTGAAGGCCGCGGCCAGCTTAGCCAGGTCGTCCCAGGTCTTGGGCGGCTCCATGCCGACCTTCTCGCGCCAGTCCTTGCGGATGATCAGGGCGAATGCCTGGGCGGAGAACGGCGTGCCGTAGTACTTGCCGTCGGACCCCTGAGCGGCCTTCCATGCCTGCTCCGACACCTTGTCGCCGCCGGCCAGCTTGGCCTTGTCGACCTCCTGCAGCCAGCCCTGCGTGTGCATGTTGCCGAGTTGGGCCGTGTCGTTGATGACGATGTCAGGTAGCTTCTTCTGAGCTGCCTGCTGTTGAAGCTTCGTCTCGAAGTCGTCGAAGAGCGCGACGACTTTCGTTTTGATACCGCTGGCCTTCGTGAACGCGTCGGCCAGTTTCACAGCCGTTTTCGCGGAGTCGGAATCGGGCGCCTGCCTGATCCAGATCTCCAACGCGTCGTCCGAACTTGATCCCCCGGAGCCGCAGCCTGTCAGCGTTACGGCCAGGGCCGTCGCAATCGCGGCCCCGAGCAGCTGGCGTGACATCAGACCGCCTCCCGTTCACATATATGGACACCTGTCGCAGACGTGGAGCCTGTCCGTGTGAACGTAACGAGTGACGTAGGTCACGGTCAATATTCAGGAATGTGAATTTGGACCAGAGTTGTGTACAACAATGAGCCATATGCGCATTCTCATGACCGGCGCCGCCGGCAAGGTCGGTACGTTGCTCCGCCCCCGCCTCGCCCGTGACGGGCGTACGCTGCGCCTATCCGACCTCCACCCGTTGGAGACCGCGCCTGGCGAGGAGATGGTGACGGCCGATCTCGCCGACGAGGCGGCCATGGCCGAGGCGATGAAGGGCGTCGACGCGGTGATCCATCTGGGCGGTCAGAGCCGGGAGCATCCGTGGGCCGACATCGTGCGGGCCAACATGGACGGCATGCACGTCCTGCTCGAGGCCGCCCGGCGGGAGGGCGTCGAGCACCTCGTGCTGATGGGCAGCCACCACGCGGCCGGCTTCCACACCCGCCCGGCCGATGGCGCGGAGCTGCCCGACTACGCCTTCCCCCGGCCCGACACCTTCTACGGTGTGAGCAAGGTCGTCATGGAGGCCCTCGGCAGCCTCTACCACGACAGGTTCGGCATGAACGTGACCGTGATCCGGCTGGGCACCTGCAACGAGGCTTCGGGTGACACGCGCGGCCTGGCCACCTGGATCTCCCCTGACGACCTCGCCCGCCTGGTGGAGGCCGCGCTGACCGCGCCCGGCTACCACGTCGTCTGGGGCGTCTCCGACAACGCGCGCCGCTGGTGGTCGCTGGAGGAGGCCCGATCGATCGGGTACGTCTCGCGGGACGACTCGGAGGGCCAGGCCGCCGCGCTGATCGCCGAGCAGGGCGAGCCCGATCTGAGCGAGCCGCTGCATGACCGCGCGGGCGGTGTCTTCACGCTGAAGGACCTCGGAGGCAAGTGGTAGGACGTTTCGCCAGCGTGACGTGCCTATAGGGCGCTGTGCAACCGGTTGTATTCAACCACCCAACATTCATCCGACCCTTTGCTCTCGACCATTGATTGAACTGGAAGAACATAGATCACGATATGTCGATAACAGCTATGTAACGTCTGCAAAGGGTTGACGAAACTTTTGGCACACCTATAGGAAGGCGCTATCCCATCCCGCCGAGCCGGGCAAGCCCTGATACGAGGGGTGCATGAATGTCTGTAACCCCGGACAGCGCGGTTGCGACCGTGCCACCACGCGCGCAACCGCCCGGTGGGCGTCGCCGCACCTCACCCGTTAACGCTCACAAACGGCGTGAGGCCCGCACGGCTTACGTCTTCCTCGCCCCATGGTTCATCGGCCTGTTCGTCATCACCATAGGCCCGATCCTGGCGTCGCTCTACCTGTCGTTCACCGACTACAACCTGCTTGAAGCGGCCAAGTGGGTCGGGTGGGACAACTACCACAAGCTCTTCACCGTCGACACGCGCTTCCTCACCTCGCTGAAGGTGACCACGATCTACGTGGTCGTGTCGGTGCCCTTGCAGCTGGCCTTCGCGCTGGCCCTGGCCTTGGCGCTCGACCGCGGGCTGCGTGGTCTGTCGTTCTACCGCTCGATCTACTACCTGCCGTCCCTGCTCGGTGGCAGCGTGGCGATCGCCATCCTCTGGCGCAAGCTCTTCGGTAGTGACGGCCTGGTCAACGCCGTGCTGGACGTCTTCGGCATCCAGGGCGCCGGTTGGGTCTCTGACCCCGACACCGCGCTGGGGACGCTGATCCTCCTGCATGTGTGGACGTTCGGCGCGCCCATGGTGATCTTCCTGGCGGGGCTACGGCAGATCCCGCAGAGCTACTACGAGGCGGCGGCGGTCGACGGGGCGAGCAAATTGCGGCAGTTCCGCTCGATCACGCTGCCCCTGCTCACGCCGATCATCTTCTTCAACCTCGTACTCGAAGTGATCAAGTCGTTCCAGTCCTTCACCCAGTCGTTCATCGTCAGCAGCGGCACGGGTGGTCCGGTCGACTCCACGCTCTTCTACACGCTCTACCTGTATCTGAAGGGCTTCAAGAGCTACGAGATGGGCTACGCGGCCGCCATGGCCTGGGTCCTCCTGCTCATCATCGCCGGCCTGACCGGCGTGAATTTCCTCGCGTCGAAGTATTGGGTCTTCTATGGCGACACGAAGTAAGCCGCTGCCGCTGCTGTTCCGCCCGCTTCCGCGGGGCAGCCGCGTCCTCAAGCACATCCTGCTGATCGGCTTCGGCCTGGTCATGCTCTATCCGCTGCTCTGGATGGTGTCCAGCTCACTCAAGCCCGAGGAGCTCATCTTCCGCGAGCCCGGCCTGTGGCCGAGCACCTTCACGCTGGAGAACTACAGCGAGGGCTGGACCGCGCTCAAGCACTCCTTCGGCTACTACCTGTGGAACTCCGCCGTCCTTACGGGCTTGACCGTGGTGGCGAATCTGGTCGCCTGCTCGCTGGCCGCCTACGCCTTCGCCCGGCTGGACTTCCCGCTGAAGAAGCTCTGGTTCGCGGTCATGCTCGGCTCGATCATGCTGCCGTACCACGTGACGGTCGTGCCGCAGTACATCGTGTTCTCCAAGCTGGACTGGATCAACACGATCTGGCCGCTGATCGTGCCCAAGTTCCTGGCCACGGACGCGTTCTTCATCTTCCTCATGGTCCAGTTCATCCGGACCCTGCCGAGGGAGCTGGACGAGGCCGCGGCCATCGACGGCGCGGGCTACTGGAGGGTCTTCCTCCAGGTGATTCTCCCGCTCTGCACCCCGGCGCTCGCGACGACCGGCATCTTCACTTTTATCTGGACGTGGAATGACTTCTTCAGTCAGAACCTTTACCTGACAAACTCGGACAATCTCACAGTGGCCGTTGCACTCCGCTCCTTCCTAGACTCCAGTGGCGAGTCGTCGTGGGGCCCCATGTTCGCGATGTCGATCGTGTCATTGGGGCCGATCTTCGGCTTCTTCCTTGCCGGTCAGAAATATCTGATTCGTGGTGTAGCTACCACCGGACTGAAGTAACACCCCCCCGCAACTCTTCACCAGGAGGTAGAGCTGTGAAGCCTAGGATGATGTGGACCGTCGCCCTGCTGTCGGCTGCCGTCATGACGGCAGCCGCCGGCTGTGGCGGCGGTAGTGGCGACAAGGCGAGCGGCGACAAGATCCATCTCCGCTTCTCCTACTGGGGCAGCGACGCGCGGCAGAAGCTCACCGAACAGGTGATCAAGAAGTTCGAGGAGAAGAACCCGACCATCGACGTCGAAGGCGACTTCTCCAACTGGGAGAGCTACTACGAGAAGCTGGCCACCAAGGTGGCGGCCAACGACTCGCCCGACGTCATCAGCATCGAGATCCGCGGCCTGAGCGAGTACGCCGGCCGCAACGCCCTGGCCGACCTGGCGGGCAAGGTCAACACCGCCGACCTCGACCAGCAGGTGCTCACCAGCGGCCAGGTCGACGGCAAGCAGTACGCCATCCCGAGCGGCGTCAACACCTTCTCGATGCTCGTCAACAAGTCGGCGCTGGAGAAGGCCAAGCAGAAGCTGCCCGACGACAAGTCCTGGACCTGGGACGACTGGATCAACCTGGCCAAGCAGATCTCCGCGGCCGGTAACGGGGTCAACGGCGCCGAGTACAACTACAACCCCGCCTGGCTGCAGATCTTCGCGGCCCAGCGCGGCGAGAAGTTCTACGACGGCAACAAGATCGGGGTTACGCCCGAAACGCTCAAGGCGTGGTGGGGCATCCACCAGCAGCTCATTCAGACCAAGGGCTCCGCAGACGCCGCCAAGAGCGCCGAACTGATCTCCGTGGGCCCCGAGCAGTCGCTGCTGGCCACCAACGCGGGCGCGATGGGCATGTGGTGGAGCAACCAGCTCAACGCCCTGTCCAAGGCGTCGGGCCAGGAGCTGACCCTGATGCGGATGCCCAAGACCGCGGGCGCGACCACCGGCGGCATGTTCCTGCAGCCGTCGATGTTCTACACGGCCTCCGCCAAGTCCGACCACCCCGCGGAAGCCGGCAAGTTCATCGACTTCCTGGTCAATGACCCGGACGCGGCCTCGATCCTGCTGAGTGACCGCGGCCTGCCGACCAACGCCAAGGTGCTCGCCGCCGTGAAGGGCAAGCTGCCGGCCGTCGACCAGAAGACGCTGACCTTCATCGACGCCGTCAAGGGCGAGCTGAGCCCGATCGTCGCCCCGCCGAAGGGCGCGCTGCAGATGGAGGACATCCTCAAGCGCAACAGCGAAGAGGTCCTCTTCGGCAAGACGACACCGGACGCCGGCGCGCAGAAGTTCCTGACCGAAGCCAACGCGGCCATCGCCGGCTGAGGTCTGATCCAGGCTGGGGGCGCGACAGCCCCCAGCCCCACTCCACGACTCGGGGAGAGAAGTTGAGCACCAGGTACGCCTTCGTCGGACTCGGCCATCGCGCCCAGATGTACGTCGACGCCCTGCTGGGTGACTGGCGGGACACCGGTACGATCGTCGGCCTCTGCGACGTCAACCAGACGCGCATGAACTACTACGTCGAGCGCATCGGCCAGCAGGTGCCGTGCTTCGCCCCCGACGAGTTCGGCAAGCTGCTGGAGCTGGCCGACGCGGTCGTGGTGACCACGGTGGACGTGACGCACGCCCGCTATGTCGTCGCCGCCCTCGACGCGGGGCTCGATGTCATCGTGGAGAAGCCGCTCACCATCGACGCCGAAGGCTGCGAGGCCATCGCCGCCGCCGCCGAGCGCAACCCGGGCAAACTGGTGGTCACCTTCAACTACCGCTACTCACCGCGCAACTCGGCGGTCAAGAAGCTGATCAGCGAAGGCGCGATCGGCGACGTCACCTCCGTCCACTTCGACTGGGCACTGGACACCATCCACGGCGCCGACTACTTCCGCCGCTGGCACCGCGACAAGGCCAACTCCGGCAGCCTGCTGGTCCACAAGTCCACCCACCACTTCGACCTGGTCAACTGGTGGCTCGCGGCGGCGCCCGAGCTCGTCTTCGCCCAGACCGACCTGCGCTTCTACGGTCAGGCCCTGCCCCGGGGTCCGCGTCCCGCCCGCGGCCAGGGCGCGCCCGGCCTCGGCACCGACCCGTTCATCCTGGACATCTCCACCGACGAGCGGCTCAAGCGCCTCTACCTGGACGCCGAGCACGAGGACGGCTACATCCGCGACCAGGACGTCTTCGGGCCGGGCGTGACGATCGACGACAACATGTCGGTTCTGGTCCGCTACGCCAACCGGGCCATGCTCACGTACTCCCTCACCGCGCACGCCCCGTACGAGGGCTACCGCGTCGTCTTCAACGGCACGGAGGGCCGGATCGAGCTGGACGTCCTTGAGCGGCCCTGGACCCCGGCGCACGCCGCGATCGACCCGAGCGCCGCGGGCAAGGAGCACATGGCCGGCGCCGGGGAGAAGCTCATCCTGCACCGGCACTGGCAGCAGCCGGAGGAGATCGCCATCGAGCAGGGAGAGGGCGGTCACGGCGGCGGCGACCGGCTGCTGCTCGACGACGTCTTCCGCGGCCCGGGTGACGACCCGCTCGGGCGCCCGGCGGGTTACCGCGACGGCATCCGCAGCGTACTGGTCGGCGTGGCCGCCACTCGCTCGGCCAGCACCGGCACGCCCGTCCGCCTGACCGCCGACGGCACCCGCCTCCTCGGCGCCTGACCGATGCGTGAGCTGCGCCATCCCGGGCCGTTCTCTGGGCTGACCGATGCCTGAGCTGCGCCACCTCGGGCCGTTCTCCGGTCTGGCCGAGCTCGCGGAGCGCCGGCACGGCCTGTTTCCCGAGGCCGCGCCCGGCCCCGCGCTCAGGAAGGCCGCCCGCGAGGCCATCGGGACGCTCGACCTCGCCGTACAAGACGTGCGGGTCGAGCGCTCCTGGACGACGAGGGACCTCAGCGGTGAGGAGCTCTCCTGGTCGGTGGGGTTCGGCCCGCGCACCCACGCCTACCTGCTCAAGCCCCGCGACGCGGTAGGACCGCTGCCCGGCGTGCTCGCGCTGCACTGCCACGCGGGCATGAAGTGGGCGGGCAAGGAGAAGATCGCGGACGGCCCCGAGCCGGCCACGCCCGAGGTGCTGCGGCTGCGCGAGCAGATCTACGGCGGCCGGGCCTACGCGAGCGAGCTGGCCAGGCGGGGCTTCGCCGTACTCGTCCCCGACGTGATCGGCTGGGGCAGCCGCCGCTTCGACCCGGCGGACATGCCCGAGCGCGTGCTCGCCCACGCGAACGATCCCGTCATGTCCGAAGCCGACCGCTACGACGTCGCGGCCGGGCACCACGAGCACGTGCTGGAGAAGTACTGCACCCTGCTCGGCACCTCGCTGGCCGGCGTGGTGGCGGGCGAGGACCTGGCCGCCGCGGCCTACCTGCGCTCGCGCCCCGACGTCGGGCGGATGGGCTGCGTGGGGCTGTCAGGGGGCGGCCTGCGGGCGGCGCTGCTCGGCGCGTTCGACCCCGGCGTCGACGCGGTCGCCGTCGCCGCGATGGTCTCCACCTACCGCGAGCTCCTGGACGGCTACGTCGCCGGGCACACCTGGATGTTCTACCCGCCCGGACTGTCGCGCGTCTGCGACTGGCCGGCGCTGGTCGCCGCCCGCGCGCCAGAACCGCTCCTGGTCATGTACGGCGAGCGGGACCAGCTGTTCCCGCCGGCCGGGATGCGCGCGGCGCACGAGGCCATCGCGCGCCGCCACCCGGACGGCGGCTACGAGGGGGTCTTCTTCGACGCCCCGCACGCCTTCGACGTCCCCATGCAGGAGCACGCCTTCACCTGGCTAGAGCGCCACCTCGGCGGCTAGCCCGGCCGCCTCGGCGGCGGACAGGCGCCCGTCGGCCACGACCACGGACACGCCCCTGGTCAGCTCGTCCTCGAAGACCAGCGGCGTGTCCCAGGCCAGCGCGGTGCCCACACCGGGATACTGCGCCACCCTGACGAACCACGGATCGTCCCCCGCCCGGACGAACACCAGCGTCCAGTCCTCGCCCGCCAGCGCCAGCCAGGGCGCCCGGGAGCCGTGGACCCGCTCCTCGCCGTCCTCTGACGAGGTGAACGCCCGCAACCCCGGCGACCCCGCCGGCGCCCGCCAGAAGAAGCCGCCATAGCCCGCCCCGGTCCGGCCCTTGGTGGCCGAGCTCTGGATCGTCAGTGGCGCGCCCGTGAGGTTGCGCAGCGTGAAGCCGAAGTCCAGCGCCCAGCCCCGCGACAGCGGGACGGCCCGCACGGTCCGCTCCTCACGCACCACCGGCTCCTCGCCCGGCCGCTGCCACAGCAGGGTCTCGGCGAAGCCCGAGGAGTCGCGCCCGGTGAAGGACACATGCCGCTGGATCCCGTGGTCGTCCAGCCACTGAGGCCCCTGGTCCCTGACGAACGTCCGGCCGCCCCAGAAGTTGCGCCCGCCGACATCGGTCACGGCCACCCCGGCGCCGAGGTGGTGCGGATGGTCGGCCGGCTGCAGCTCGGTCACCACCGTGCCGCCCAGCGTGCGGACCGGGTGGAGATAGGGCCGCGGGGCCGCGGTGATCGGCAGGTCGGGCCGCGTGACGTACTCGGCCACCACCTGGTCGGCCACCATCAGCGGCACGGCCCAGCTCACGCCCAGCTCGGAGAAGAGCTCCAGCCGCTCGGCGCAGGACTCGACCACCTGGGCGATGCCGGGCAGCACCGGCCCCTCACCGGACAGGTCCTGGTGGTCCCGGGAGATCGGCAGCGGATCGGGCGCGACCCTGATGGCCTCCAGAACCTCCATGAACGCCCCGGTCCGGTGGATCGGCACGATCAGCTCGGCTCCGGAGCGTACGTGCTCGGCGAGGTTCTCCAGCAGGTCGGCCCGGGGGAAGCGGCGCACGGGGCCGTCGCCGACGCGGACCTCGTCCACCGTGTACGTGAACGTGATCGTGCCCCGTTCGCCATGAACGACCACGTACGGCTCGTCGCGCCCGGTGGCGCAGAGCGTCACGGCGGCCACGATCGGCGGCCCGTCCGCCAGGTGGACGCGGATGGCGGAAGTGTCGTCCGACTCGATGGCGTTGGCGTGGAACAGCTCCGCCTCGACCGACGTGACCGCGCCGCGCTCCTCGGCGCCCGCCACGGCGAGGGCGGTGGCGACGGCGTGCGCGAACGGGTTGGTCAGCGCGCCGTCCACGATGTCCACGCCGTCGAGCCGGCGCCGCCCCGACCAGGAGCTGCGGGTGAAGTAGGAGGCGGGCCGCGGCCACGCCCCCGCCACCCCGATGCCGGTCACGCGGCCGATCGTGTCCTCGGCGATCAGCCGGCGCACCTCCGGCAGGGCCGCGGACGCGAGGCTCTGGAAGCCCACCTGGCAGGCGAGACCGGCCTCGGCGGCGGCCTGCTCCATGCGCTCGAAGTCGGCGAGCGTGGCCGCCGTCGGCTTCTCCACCAGCACGTGCGCGCCGGCCGCCAGAGCCGCCAGCGTCAGGTCCGCGTGCGTCGGGATCGGGGTCGCCAGGATGGCGATCTGCGCGCCGGTCCGCTTGATCAGCTCGGGCAGGTCGGTGGAGAACTCCGGCGTGCCGAGCCCGTCGAGGTCTTCGGGGGAGACCGGCCGCACGTCGCAGACGCCCGCCAGCTCGATCTGGCCGGCCAGCTTCCGCAGCCGGTTGAGGTAGTGGGCGCCGAACCCGTGTGCTCCGGCGAGTACGACCCGCATGCTCATCTCCAGTGGAGGCCGAGCCCCCGGTGCTCACCGACGCGCACCTTCGCGTCGCTCACGTGGACGGGATACGGCTCGGCCAGCAGCCCCAGCGCGGCGAACGAGGCGTCCTCGACCTCCTCGGCCATGCACGGCAGCGGCAGAGCCAGCGCGAGCTGCGCCGACAGGTCGGGCAGCAGGTGCGGGTAGACCGGTACGTCGAACGTCCGGGCCAGCTCGGTGATGCGCAAGAACGGGGTGATTCCCCCCACCCTGACCACATTGGGCTGCACGATGTCGCAGGCCCCCGCCGTCAGCAGGTCACGGAAGCCGTAGACGGTGTAGACGTTCTCGCCGACCGCGATGGGCACGTCCACGGACCGCCGCAGCTCCACGTGCGCGGCGACGTCGTCGGCGGGCAGCGGCTCCTCCAGCCAGTGCAGGTCGTACGGGGCCAGCGCCTCGACGGCGCGACGGGCCCGGTGCAGGTCCCAGCGCTGGTTGGCGTCGATCATCAGCAGCGTGCCGGGGCCGACGACCTCGCGGACCGCGGCCACCCGCTCGACGTCCTCGGCGAGGTCGGGCCGGCCCACCTTCATCTTGATCCCGGGATAGCCCGCGGCCTTCCACCGCCCGGCCTGGGCGACCAGCTCCTCCAGCGAGTAGTGCAGGTTCACCCCGCTGCCGTACACCGGCACCGTGTCCCTGCGCCGCCCCAGCACGTCGGCCAGGCCGCGCTCGCCGCAGCGCAGATCCCACAGCGCCAGGTCCACCCCGGCCAGTGCGACGGTGGTGATCCCGCCGGGCCCGGCCTCGCGCAGGTGCCGCCAGAGCCGGTCCCACACCACCTCGGGGTGCGGGTCCAGGCCGATGACGGCCTCGCGGATGTCGTTCTCCAGCAGCGCCTGTACGGCCCGCGCCCCGATCTGCGGCGTCCAGGAGAAACCGGTGCCCGTCCGGCCGTCGTCGAGCGTGAGCTCCACGACCATGACGTGGTTGACGGGCACGTCCGGCCCCCACGGCCTGGACAACTCGGCGGTGTGAGCGCTCACTTTCAGGTCACGGATCATGAGGCGCCTGCCAGCGACCGCCCGTGTTCGATCAGGGCCTTCAGCTCGGCCACGTGCTCGGGCGAGGCGTCGACCAGGGGCGGGCGTACCGGGCCCGCGTCCAGGCCGCCGAGTCGTACGCCGGCCTTGACCAGGGAGACGGCGTAGCCGGGAACCTTGGAGCGCAGCCGTACGAGCGGCTCGTAGAACTCCGTGAGCAGGTGGTCGGCGCCGTTCAGGAACGCGGTGGCGATCTCCGGCGCGAAGGCGAAGACGGCGGAGGAATAGAGCTCCACGCCGATGCCACGGTAGGCGCCCATCGTCAGCTCGGCCGTCGGCAGCCCGTTGAAGAACCTGAACTCCTCGCCGATCTCCCTGCGCACCGCCAGCACCGTGCGCTGGATGAGGTCGATGTCGCCCAGGCCGTCCTTGAGACCGATCACGCCCGGGATCCTGGCCAGCGCCACGACCTGCTCGGGGGTGGGCGCCACCGCGTCGCGCTGGTAGATGATGACCGGCAGGATCGCGGCGACCGCGCGTACGTAGGCGGTGAAGCCCTCGTTGGGGCCCTTGGCCAGGTAAGGGGGCATGAGCAGCAGGCCGTCGGCGCCCGCCTCGCGGGCCGCGCGGGCCTGGCCCAGCGCCGCGCCGAGCGGGCCGCCGGCGCCCGCGAACACCGGCACCTGGCCGGCCGTGGTCTCGACGGCCACCCGGACGGCGGCGGCGTGCTCCGCCTCCGACAGCGCGGGGAACTCACCCGTGCCGCAGGCCGCGAACACCGCGCCAGGGCGGTGTTGGAGCCCGCGCCTGATGTGCTCGGCCAGCACCTCCTCGGCCAGCCCGTGGTCGGGGTCGAAGGGGGTCACGGGGAAGAAGAGGACTCCGCTGAGGTTCATCCGGTCTCCAGTTCGGTGTGCCACGATCTCTTGGGCGTCCAGCCCAGCATCCGCCCGGCCTTGGCGGAGGTGAAGGCGGGAGAGGTCCCGGTGAGGTTCGCGGCCGCGGCGGCGGTCGAGGGGATGACGGCGGGGAGCAGCTCCGCCAGGGGCTCGCGGGCCAGCGCGTCGGCCGCCCCCGCGAAGAACACCTCGCCGTTGGGCAGGTCGGGCAGGCGTTCGAGGAGCACCGAGATCAGGTCGGAGGCGTCCCTGGCGTCGAGGTAGTTGAACAGCGAGGCCCCGGCGATGTCCGGCCGGTCCAGCCGTTCGACGATCGTGTGGCCCGACTGGGTGGGCGCGCCCGCCCACTCCTCGGGAGCCACCACGAAGCACGGCCGCACCGCCGCGAACCGTGTCTGCGAGCTGCGCGCGAACGACGCCATCGTCTGCTCGGCCACGACCTTGGACAGGTTGTAGGCGTTCCACGGCGCGACGGGGTGCTCCTCGTCGATGGGCAGATAGCTGGGCGTCCAGCCGCCGGGCGCGCCGTAGCCGATGACGGTCGGGCTGCTGGCCACGACCACCTTGCCGACCCCGGTGCCGCTCGCGGCCGCGCACACGTTGAAGGCGAGCTGGGTGTTGGTACGGAAGGTCAGCCCGTCGGTACGGCTGAACGGGGTCGCGATGGCGGCCAGGTGGATCACGGCGTCGGGCCGGAAGCGGGCCATGACGTCATACGCCTCGCCCAGGTTCGTCAGGTCGGCGGGCAGGGTGACCGCGGCCTCGGGGGGAGTGCCCGGTGTGACGTCGATGCCGATCACCTCATGACCGGCCTGCGCCAATGAGGCGACCACGCTGCGCCCTAGCCGGCCGGCGCTGCCGGTCACCAGTGTTCGTGTCATCGGTCGTTCACCACTCCTGCTTGGGATACGGCAACCGGTTGCAGAAAGTATCGAGGCGGGGCCGGGAGAACGTCAAGCGGCATGGCCTTCTCTCCCCAGGCGGTCTGGCCATATGAAGAGATATGGTGGGGATTTAGGTGAAAAATCCGGCGGGGATGGCTGATTGACAGTGATACAAACGATTGCACTAAAGTACTAGGTACGGTCGGAGGAGGCCAAGCGTGGCGGTGACGATTCGTGACGTGGCTGAAGCGTCGGGCGTGCATGTTTCCACGGTGTCCCGGGCGTTCTCCGCGCCCCACCTGGTCAACCCCGAGACGCGCACCCGCGTGCTCGCCATCGCCGAGGATCTCGGCTACCGGCCCAACCGCGCCGCGCGGGCGCTGACCACGGGCCGCACCCACAACATCGGCCTCATCGTGGCCGACATCGCCAATCCCTTCTTCCCGCCGCTGATCAAGGCCGCCCAGGCGCAGGCCAGGCTCCGCGACTACCACGTGTTCGTGGCCGACACCGACGAGGACCCGCAGGTCGAGGAGGATCTGATCCAGACCCTCACCAAGCAGGTCGACGGCGTGCTGCTGTGCAGCCCGCGCCTGACGAACCGGACGATAGAGCGGCTGCGCGAGGAGGTGCCGTTCGTCGTGGTCAACCGCCGGGCCAAGGGCATGCCGACCGTGCTCATGGACGTGGGCCGCGGGGCCAGGCAGGCCGTCGAGCACCTCACCGCGCTCGGGCACCGGCGCATCGCGCTGGTCACCGGGCCCAGCGGGTCGTGGACCAGCAAGGAGATGCAGGAGGCGGCCGCCGCGATGAACGACGTGGACGTCGTCTTCCTCGGCCCCAACCCGCCGACGGAGCTGGGCGGCCTGGCGGCGGCCACCGATGTCATCGCCTCGGGCGCGACGGGCGTGCTGGCCTACAACGACCTGGTCGCCATCGGCCTCATCGAAGGGCTCGCCGAGCGGGGCAAGAGCGTCCCCGGAGACGTCAGCGTGATCGGTGTGGACGACATCGTGCCGGGTCGGCTGAGCCGCCCGAAGCTGACCACGATCGCCATGCCCACCGCCGCCGCCGGCCGCATCGCCGTAGACCTGCTGCTCCAGTCGGTCGACTCGGCGGCCACCGCCGCCGCCACGATGCTGGAGACGGCCCTGATCGTCCGCGAGTCCACGGGAAAGGCACACAGATGATGTTCGGAACGCTGCCGTCGGGTGAACAGGTCGAGCGCCTCGAGCTGTCCTCGGGACGGCTGCGCGCGAGCGTGCTCACGTACGGCGCCATCCTGCAGTCGCTGGAGGTGTCCGGCGTCAACGTGGTGCTCGGACTGCCCACGCTGGAGGACTACCTCACCCGCAGCCGCTACTTCGGCGCCGTCGTCGGCAGATACGGCAACCGCATAGCGGGCGGCCGCTTCACCCTCGACGGGGTCGAACACCGCCTGCCGCTCAACAACGGGCCCAACAGCCTGCACGGCGGCAACCGTGGCTTCGACCGCAAGGTGTGGACGGTCGCCGAAGCCACCGACTCCTCCGTGACGCTCACGCTGACCAGCCCCGACGGTGACCAGGGCTATCCCGGCACGCTGACCGCCTCGGTCACCTACACGCTCGAAGACGACGCCCTGCGTCTGGACTACACGGCCGAGACCGACGCGCCCACCGTCGTCAACCTCACCAACCATTCCTACTTCAACCTGGCCGGCAGTGGCGACGTGCTCGGGCACGTGATCCAGATGGACGCCGAGCACTACCTGCCCGTCGACGACGACAAGATCCCCACGGGCGAGCCGGCGCCGGTCAAGGGCACGGCCTTCGACTTCACCACGCCGCACGCGGTGGGCGAGCGCTACGACGGCGGCTACGACCACTGCTTCGTGCTCGACGGCGGCATCCGGGTGACCGAGCCGGTCGGTGGCCTGACCATGGAGGTCACGACCACCGAGCCGGGGGTCCAGTTCTACGCGGGCGGCATGCTGGACGGCGTCGCCACGCCGTACGGACCGCACGCGGGTCTGTGCCTGGAGACGCAGCACTTCCCCGACTCGCCCAACCAGCCGCAGTTCCCCTCTACCGTGCTGCGGCCGGGCGAGACCCGCACCTCCACGACCTCCTACCGGTTCACCACCTGACCGCCTGCCCGCAGCGCGGTCGTGGCGCGGAGTACCAGGAGCGCCACGTCGTCGTTCGACGGCTCGGTGGCGAACGACTCGACCGCCTGCCGGATCCGCTCGGCCACGGCGTGCGCGCTCAGCCCCGAGCAGCCCGACAGGATCGCGGTCAGCCCGTCGTCGTCATCGAGCAGCCGGTTGCCGTCACGCCGCTCTGTGACGCCGTCGGTGACGCACAGCAGCAGCTCCTCGGGCAGCAGCTCGAACGTCTCGGTGTAGAACCGCGCGTCGCCGTCGATGCCCAGCAGTAGCTGCGAGGTGGCGACGGGCTGGACCTCGCCGTTCGCGCGCAGCAGCAGGGGCGGGGGATGGCCCGCCGATGCGAGCGTGCACAGCGCGCCGCCCTGGGGCAGCGGCGTCAGCTCGCCGCAGAGCAGGCTGAGGAAGCGGCCGTCCTCGCCCTCGTCGAGCAGCGTCTGGTTGAGCCGGTCGAGGATGTCGGACACGGTGTAGTTCTCCTTGGCCAGCAGCCGTACGGCGTGGCGGGCCAGCCCGGTCACCGCGGCGGCCTCCGGACCGCTGCCGCAGACGTCGCCGAGGGCGAAGCACCAGTGGTCGCCGACGGTGAACAGGTCGTAGAAGTCGCCGCCGACGTGCGCGCCCTCTCCGGCGGGCTCGTAGACGACCGCCGACTCCAGCCCCGGCATCGGCGCCACCCGCATGGGCAGCAGGCTGCGCTGCAGCACTCGTGACGTGGTCGCCTGCCGCGAGTAGAGCATGGCCGTGTGGAGGTTGAGCGCCACCAGGCGGCACAGGTCGGCGAGCAGGTCGGCCAGCTCCAGCGGAAGCGTCGGCTCGACGCGCCCGATCACCAGCGCGCCGTGCGAGCGGCCCTGGGTGAGCAGCGGGAACGACAGCACGCTCTCCGGCCCGACCGGCCAGGTCACCTCGCCCAGCGCCGAACGCGGGATGACGGGCAGGGCCTGGCGTAGGTCGGCGTTGTGGCGTTCCTCGCTGTGCCACACGTGCGCGAGCCTGGTCATGCCCGCCAGGTCGGTCAGGTAGACCGCCGCCCAGGTGGCGATCTTGGGTACGACCAGCTGGGCCGTCAGAGCCGCGATCAGCTCCTCGTCGTGCACGCCCGCCAGCAGCTCGCCGGCCTCCGCGAGGAACGACAGCCGGCCCCGGTGCGCCCGGTCGCGCTCGGCCAGTCGCTCGCGCTGTACGGTCACCGCCACCTGGTCCGCGATGTGCTGCAGGCTCGCGGTGAGCGCCTGGTCGAACCGGCCGGGCTCGGCGGCGGTCGCCACGAGGTAGCCGGTCACCTCGCCCGCCACCATGAGCGGCGCGCACGCCAGCGACCTGGCCTGGAGCCGCTGGGCCAGCTCGACGTCGGTGGCCAGCAGGTCGTCGAACATCGCCGGCGCCTGCTGCTCCACGCCGAACACCCCCGCGCCCACCACCCCCACCAGCCCCGCCGTCGCCCCGGTGCCCGCCGCGACGCCGAACCGGTTGCCGCCCTCGGCCCGTACCAGCACATAGGCGGCGTCGGCCGCGCTGGACAGCTGGACGATCTGCGCGATGGTGTCGAGCAACTCGTCCAGCGGCATGTCGTGGTCGAGCAGGTCCTTGATGCGGCCGCCCTGCTCCCGCTTGAGCGGGGCGGGCGGGGAGGCCAGGACGTAGCGGTGGTCGCTGGACACCACGATCCAGATCGACCGGCGGTCCTGCGCGCGGCCGTCGGTGCGCAGGTGGGAGATGTAGACCGGGAGCAGGTCCCCGTCGCGGTGCCGCATCCTGGACTCGCCGCGCCAGCGGCCCAGGCCGAGCGTGTCCGACAGCGACAGCGCGCACGGGCCGTGCCTGCGCCAGGCGACCAGATCCGCCAGCGGCTCGCCGGCGACCTGGGCGGCGGACCAGCCGAGCAGTGCCTCCGCCTCGGCGTTCCAGGAGACGATCCGGCCGTCGAGGTCGCTCACGATGACGGCGACGTGCAGGGTCTCCGTGGAGGCCGCGACCGAGGCGGCCTTCGCGGCGGGGATGCCGGAGGCGCTCTCGTGGCCGCACCCCTTGTCGAGCTCCATGCGGACCCAGACCCGCTTGGCCGCACCCGTGTACGTGACGCCCCAGGCGTCGGCGAGCATGCCCGCCAGCGCCAGACCGCGCCCGCTCGTGGCCATGCCCTCAGGCGGCGACTCGGCGGCCGGCACGATCAGGGTCGGGTGATGATCGTCGACCTCGATCTCCAGCCTGGTCGGGACGGCGTTCGGGTCGAGCCGGCAGGTCAGCTCCAGCCCCGTGCCCGCGTGCACCACGGCATTGGTGACGAGTTCGCTGGTCAGCAGCACGGCGTCTTCGGTGAGGTGGCTCAGCTGCCATTCGCCGAGCACCTGACGTACGAAGCGCCGCGCGGCCGCGGGGGCCTGCGGGGTGCCGTCGAAGGCCGTGCTCGACACGCGGGTCGTGTCCACTATGCGTCCTAGAACATCACTCGATGTGGCAGTTCGGTCACTCTCAGAGTGGCAGACTGGACGGCTCCAATACCCCCCAGTTGCAAAGAAGGCCTCCATGGTCGTGCTGTTGGACCCGCTGGAGGTGAGGTATGGACGGGTCTCGGGGGACTCGGGCGGCCTCAGGTGGTCTGGGGGGAGAAGGAAGGATTGTGATGAATCGCCAGGTGAAGATCTTGCTGGTCGACCACAAGGACGAGAGCCTGGTCGCGCTCGAGGCGGTCTTACGCCCGCTTCAGCAGCAGCTGTTCAAGGCCAGATCGGGGCAGGAGGCCATGAAGCTGATGCTCCGCCACGACTTCGCGGTGGTGCTGCTCGACGTGCTCATGCCCGGCATGGACGGCGTGGACGGCACGCAAGGCATGGACGGTTTCGAGACGGCGACGCACATCAAGCGGTTCGACCAAGCGGGTGACGTGCCCATCATCTTCCTGACCGGCACCGAGCCGGGATCCGGCGCCGCGTTCCGGGGTTACGCCGTGGGGGCGGTCGACTACATCGCCAAGCCGTTCGATCCGTGGGTGGTGCGGTCCAAGGTCGCGGTCTTCGCCGAGTTGTTCCGCAAGAACGCGGTGCTGCGCGAGCAGACGGCCCTGCTGGGCGACCTCGTGCGGAACGACGTGGCGCAGTCGAGGAACGCGCGGGTGCTGTGCGGATTCTCCGAGCGGCTCGGCGCCGTCGAGGCGCGGCTCGGCGAACTGGCCGGCTCCTGCGCCGGCGACGAGGCAATGAGGGAAGCGATCAGGGACATGGCCGAGCTGGTGGCCGGCATGCAGGCGGCCTTCGACACGGTTCGATTGTGACGGGTCCGGGGTAAGAGAGCTCTCGCACACCGCCTTCTCGCGTGTTCGGCGAGCCTGTGTGCGTTCCGCGGTGTCTCCGTCGTACCTTTGGCATCATGGCCACCCGTACGCCGAAAAGCGCATCGAAGGGGCCGGCGAAGCGGTCGACCTCCGCCCGCTCGACCCCCGCCAAGCGCGCATCCAGCTCGACCGGGCGGCCGAGGGCGAAGGGGGCCGGGTCGGCCCGCAAGCCGGGCATGACCCACCATGACCCGATCACGTGGGTCTTCACGATGATCGGCAAGCTGATCGTCGGGCTCTGGATGCTGCTCGCCAACGGCATCGGCAGCACCGCCCGGGCGCTCGGCAAGAACGCGCGCGACCTCGATCCGGCGCACCGGCGCGACGGGGTGGGCCTGTCCGTGCTCGCCGGCGCCATCGTGCTGGCCGCGATGACCTGGCGCCAGGCCGACAGCACGGTCTCCGGCGTGGTCAACGTCACCGTGCACAGTGTGTTCGGGTCGCTGGCGTGGGCGCTGCCGCTGCTGCTCGGCCTGCTCGCCTGGCGCTACCTGCGCCACCCCGACCAGAACGCCGACACCGGCCGCATGGTGATCGGGTGGAGCGCGCTGCTGGTCGGCGTGCTCGGCGTCATCCACGTCGCCAACGACACGCCCTACCCCGCCGGCACCGCCAACGACGGCATGGAGCGGGTGTCGCAGGCGGGCGGCATCATCGGGTTCATCGTGTCGGCGCCGCCGATGAGCATCCTGCCCGCCTGGATCACGATTCCGCTGCTGCTGATCCTGTCGGGCTTCGGCGTGCTGGTCATCACGGCCACTCCCGTCCACCGCGTTCCGGAGCGGCTGGCCGAGCTCACGCACCTGCTGTTCGAACGGCACGCGCTCGCCGAGCAGGCCGCGCCCGTCAAGAAGCGGCCCAGGGCCAAGAAGGGCGAGACGGGCGAGAAGGCCGATCTGGTCAAGCCGTACGACACGCCGGTGCTCTCCGAGCAGGACAAGCGCGCCGAGCACTCGCCGGAGATCGTGCCGGGGCTGACGGACGAGGAGGAGCCGCCCCCAGCGCCGGTCAGGAAGACCGAGCCGCCGGAGCCCACTCTCGCGCCCCGCAAGGTCGAGCAGTTGGTGCTCTCGCCCCAGGCCGGGCCGTACAGCCTGCCTGATCTGCAGTTCCTCAAGCCGGGCAGCGCGCCCAAGCCGCAGACCAAGGCCAACACCGTCGTCGTCAACGCGCTGACCAGCGTCCTTGAGCAGTTCGTCATCGACGCGCAGGTGATCGGGTTCACCCGCGGCCCGACCGTGACCCGCTACGAAATCGAGCTGGGCCCCGCGGTCAAGGTGGAGAAGGTCACGGCGCTCACCAAGAACATCGCGTACGCCGTTAAATCGGCGGATGTCCGGATCTTGTCGCCGATTCCGGGTAAGTCGGCGATCGGGGTGGAGATCCCGAACGCGGACAAGGACCTGGTCTCCCTGGGTGACGTGCTGAAGTCCCAGGTGGCGCAGAGCGACCACCACCCGATGATCGTGGGACTGGGCAAGGACGTCGAGGGCCGCACGATCGTGGCGAACCTCGCCAAGATGCCCCACCTGCTCATCGCGGGCGCCACCGGCGCCGGCAAGTCGGTCTGCGTCAACGGCCTGATCACCTCCATCCTGATGCGTGCCACGCCCGACGAGGTACGCATGGTGCTCGTCGACCCCAAACGGGTGGAGCTGTCGGTCTACGAGGGCATCCCTCACCTGATCACGCCCATCATCACCAACCCGAAGAAGGCCGCGGAGGCCCTCGAATGGGTGGTGGGGGAGATGGACCGTCGCTACGACGACCTGGCCGCCAGCGGGTTCCGGCACGTCGACGAGTTCAACAAGGCCGTGCGGGCCGGCAAGCTGCAGCCGCCGCCGGGCAGTGAGCGGGTCTACCAGCCCTACCCGTACCTCCTGGTGATCGTCGACGAGCTGGCCGACCTGATGATGGTCGCCCCGCGTGACGTCGAGGACTCCATCGTGCGCATCACGCAGCTCGCCCGCGCGGCCGGCATCCACCTGGTCATCGCCACGCAGCGGCCCTCCGTCGACGTGGTCACCGGCCTGATCAAGGCGAACGTGCCCTCGCGGCTGGCCTTCGCCGTGTCGAGCCTCACCGACTCGCGGGTCATCCTCGACCAGCCGGGCGCCGACAAGCTGGTCGGCCAGGGTGACGCGCTGTTCCTGCCGATGGGCGCCAGCAAGCCCATCCGCATCCAGAACGCGTTCGTCTCGGAGAAGGAGATCGCCGAGATCGTCACGCACTGCAAGACGCAGATGCAGGCCGAATACCGCGACGACGTCGCCGCGGCGCCGGTCAAACGGGAGATCGACGGCGACATCGGCGACGACCTCGACCTGCTCGTCCAGGCGGCCGAGCTGATCGTGACCACGCAGTTCGGCTCGACCTCGATGCTGCAGCGCAAGCTCCGCGTCGGCTTCGCCAAGGCGGGCCGGCTCATGGACCTGCTGGAGAGCCGCAACGTGGTCGGCCCCAGCGAGGGTTCCAAGGCTCGCGAAGTGATCGTGAAGCCCGATGATCTGCCCGGTTTGCTAGCTGACTTGCGTGGCGAATGACCCCAATGCACGTTCGCCCCACGACTACTGATTGAATGTGAATCATTACAGAACGTCGTGGGACGGAAGGCGCTAGCCATGCCGGAACAGAGCACAGGGGCCATGCTGGCCGCGGCCCGGCGGTCAGCCGGGCTGACGGTCGCGCAACTGAGCGAGACCACCCGCATTCGTGAGGCGATCATCTACGCGATCGAGCGCGACGACTTCTCGCAGTGCGGTGGTGATTTCTATGCGAGGGGACATGTCAGGGCCGTAGCCAAGGCCGTCGGGCTCGATCCCGTGGCGACCGTCCACCTCTATGACGAAGAACACAGCGGGGCGGTCACACCCATCCGGGCCGCCGCCGTCTTCCAGGCCGAACGCAAGATCAGGATCAACGAGCGGCGCGGTCTCAACTGGACGATGGCGCTGGGCGTGGCCCTGGCCATCACCATGGTCTTCGGGGCGGTCAGGGTGCTCGGCGGCGGCACGTCGGACGAGATGCGCACCGCCGACTCCCACCTCATCCCGCCGAACGTCCCGATCAACGAGCACGCGCCCAAACCGTCGCACGCCAAGGGGAAGGCGTCCAACGCGGCCGCCAAGGACGTCGTCGTCGTCAAGGTCAAGGCCAAGAGCCCGTCCTACCTGAACGTCAGCGACGCCAAGGGACGCAAGCTGTTCTCGGGGACGTTGAAGGCGGGCAAGAGCAAGACCTACCGGTCCGACATCGAGGTCCATCTTCTGATCGGTGACGCGGGCGCCGTGTCGCTGCAGGTCGACGGCAAGGATCTGGGTCATCCGGGGGCCAGCGGGGAGATGGTGACGCGCTCGTTCAAGCCTTCCAAAGCACAACCTAGGTAGCCCGTGCGCCCGGTGGTGGCCAACTGCCGATACCGTAGTGTTCACCATGTCATCCCGCCGAACCGCATCGCTGATCACTCTGGGCTGCGCGCGCAACGAGGTCGACTCCGAGGAGCTGGCCGCGCGACTTGAGGCTGCCGGCTGGCAGCTGGGCGACGACGACCCCGATGTCGTCGTCGTCAACACGTGTGGCTTCATCGACTCGGCGAAGAAGGACTCCATCGACACGCTGCTGGCCGCGGCCGACTCCGGGGCCAAGGTGGTCGCCGCGGGCTGCATGGCCGAGCGCTACGGCAACGAGCTCGCCGACGCTCTGCCCGAGGCCAGCGCGGTCATCTCCTTCGACGACTACACCGAGATCGGCGGCCGACTCGACGACGTGCTCGCCGGTAGGCCGCTCAAGCCGCACACGCCAAGAGACCGCCGCACCCTGCTACCCATCTCGCCCGTGGACCGTGCCAGCGCGGGCAAGACCGCCATCCCCGGCCACGGCGACCTGCCCGACGGGCTGGCGCCCGCCAGCGGGCCGCGCGTGCTGCGCAAACGGCTCGACGAGAGCCCCGTGGCCTCGCTCAAGCTGGCCTCCGGCTGCGACCGGCGCTGCACGTTCTGCGCCATCCCGGCCTTCCGCGGCGCCTACGTCTCCCGCGACCCCGAGGAGCTCCTGGCCGAGGCCGACTGGCTGGGCCACCGGGGCGTCCGTGAGCTCGTCCTCGTCAGTGAGAACTCGACGTCCTACGGCAAGGACCTGGGCGACCTGAGGGCGCTGGAGAAGCTGCTGCCGCGGCTGGCGGCGGTCGAGGGCATCCAGCGGGTGCGGGCCAGCTACCTGCAACCGGCCGAGCTGCGGCCGGGGCTCATCGACGTGCTCGCCGGCACCGAGGGCATCGCCCCCTACTTCGACCTGTCCTTCCAGCACGCCAGTGGCACCGTCCTGCGCCGGATGCGTCGTTTCGGCGACCCTGAGCGCTTCCTGGGACTGCTGGACAGCATCCGTGAGGGCGCGCCCGAGGCGGGTGTGCGCTCCAACTTCATCGTCGGCTTCCCCGGTGAGACCGAGGAGGAGTTCGGCGAGCTGGTCGGGTTCCTGGAGCAGGCCAGGCTCGACGTGATCGGCGTGTTCGGCTACTCCGACGAGGACGGCACCGAGGCGGCCGGCTTCGCCGGCAAGCTCGACCAGGACGTCATCGACGAGCGTGTGCGCGTCCTGACCGAGCTCGCCGAGGAGCTGACCGCGCAGCGCGCGGAGGAGCGCATCGGTACGGAGGTCGACGTGCTCATCGACGACGACCTGGGCGACGGCGGCTATGAGGGACGGGCCGCCCACCAAGGTCCCGAGGTCGACGGGTCCGTCACGGTCCAGGGCATCGGCCTGGTCCGCGGTCAGATCGTGCGCGCGGTGGTGGTCGACGCCGAGGGGGTTGACCTGATCGCGCGCATCAAGGCCGGTCCATGACCAAGGACGAGCGCCGCGTGGTGAGCCCGTGGAACATCGCCAACGTCCTCACGGTCCTCCGGTTGGTGCTCGTCCCCTTCTTCGTCGTCTGTCTCTTCCTGCCGGGCATGGGCTGGCGCCTGGGTGCGCTGGCGGTGTTCGGCGTGGCCTCGTTCACCGACCATCTGGACGGCGAGCTGGCCAGGCGCTACGGGCTGATCACCGATTTCGGGAAGATCGCCGACCCGATCGCCGACAAGGCGCTGACCGGCGCGGCCCTGGTGTCCCTGTCGATCCTCGGCGAGCTGCCGTGGTGGGTGACGGTCACCGTCCTGGGCCGCGAGCTGGGCATCACCGCCCTGCGGTTCGTGTTGCTCAGGCACGCGGTCATCCCGGCCAGCTATGGCGGCAAGGTCAAGACCGTGCTGCAGATCACGGCCATCGTCCTCTACATCCTGCCCCACGTGCCCGACACGATCCGCTGGGTGGTGATGGGCGCGGCCGTGGTCGTCACGGTGGCCACGGGCGTCGACTACGTGGTGCGCGCGATCAAGCTACGGCAGGTGGCCAGACGGGCCCGCGGGGAGTGATCATGGTTGGTGCCGCGGAGGTTCTCACCCTGCTCGTACGCCGGGCCGCCACGCTAGCCGTGGCCGAATCGCTGACCGGCGGGCTCATCGGGGCGACGTTCACCTCGGTCTCGGGGTCCTCCAAGTCGTTCAGGGGCGGGGTCATCTCCTACGCCACCGATCTGAAGCACCGGCTCCTGGAGGTGCCGGACGAGCTGTTGCGCCGGGAAGGGGCCGTGCACCCGGAGGTGGCGGCGGCGATGGCGACGGGGGTCGCCCGGCTGTGCGAGGCGACATACGGCCTGGCGGTGACCGGTGTGGCGGGGCCGGAGCCACAGGACGGAAAGCCCGTCGGCACCGTGCATGTGGCCGTCAGCGGACCCGGCGATCAGATTTGGCAGAGACAGTTGAGGCTTGAGGGGTCTCGCGAACGTATCAGGGTAGAGACGGTGGACGAGGCTATCGATCTACTGGCAAGTGTGCTGAAGGGGAACAATGGGGAACATACCGGGTGATTACCGTGTTACGTCCCCAGCGAACATCCGAGGCACGGTCTCACACGGTGTCGGTCGATACGGGTACGGTGGAGCTGTGAGTGAGGTCCGTGAGCCATCTGCAAGCACCGAGCGCCCGGCAGGCGGGCCTAACGAGTCACGTAACGAACCTTCACGTAATGAGCTGTCACGCACTGAGCCATTGCGCAATGAAGGAAGCGCGGCGGGGCAGGGACGGAGACGTCCGATGATGACGGCGAGGAGCATGTACGAGCCGAAGAAAAAGACCGGACGCCACGATCCGACCGCGCGGGGCGTGGTGGTGAAGCCATCCACGCCGGGGAGGGAGCGACAGATGATTCTGCTGCGTCAGCTGCTCGGCGACGTGCTGAGGCGATTGAGGGTGCGCCAGGGCCGCACTCTTCGTGAGGTGTCCACGCTGGCGCGTGTCTCGCTTGGCTACCTGTCCGAGGTTGAGCGCGGTCAGAAGGAGGCGTCATCGGAGCTGCTGGCGTCGATCTGTGGCGCCCTCGGGGTGCCGCTGTCGCAGGTGTTGCGTGAGGTGTCCGACCAGTTCGCGCTGGCGGAGCTCCAGGCCACCCCTGTGCTCGCCGACGCGCCGGAGCACGAGCGCATCCCCCTTCCCGAGACGGTGCCCGGGTCGATCACCGACTCCGTGTTTCCCGAAGTCAAGGACATGGTGGCCGCCTAACGCGGTTGGCAGTCACCACACCACAGGATGAGACGTTCCTGTGGCTGTGCGCCCATCTCGCCGCGACTGATGCGTGTTCCGCATCGGCGGCAAGGTCGGCCTGCCCTGCCGTAAACCCACGTCTGGCCGGCCGGTCTGCGGTCGCCCGTGGTCACTGTGGCGGCGTGTGTCCTGTTCGCCGCCAGGAGCCGCTGGGCGAGCGTCACGAGCGCGTCCAGGTCCTCGATGTCGCCGACCTTCCGCCACGGCCAGACGCCGCGCAGGAAGAGTGTCTCGGCGCGATAGATGGTGCCGATTCCCGCGAGATTGCGCTGATCGAGCAGCGCCTCCCCGATCGTCCGTTCCGGCGTCTCGCGCAGACGGCGCACGGCCTCGGCCGGATCCCAGTCGTCGCCGAGCAGATCGGGCCCCAGGTGCCCGACGACGCGGTGCTCGTCGGCGGTCTTCAGCAGGTCCACCACCCCCAGTCGCACGCCCACGGCCTGCCACTGCTCGTTGGCCAGCACCAGACGGACCTGGTCGCCGGGGGCGGTGCGACGGCCCGCGGGCAGCACGCGCCAGCTGCCGTCCATGCGCAGGTGCGTGTGTACGGTCAGGCCGCCCTCGACGCGGGTCAGCAGGTGCTTGCCGCGTGAGAGGTTCTCCAGGACCGTCCGGCCGCTGAGATCGGCCGTGGCGTGCCGGGGGACGCGGAAGTCCGAACGGGTCAGGACCCGGCCGTCGAGCGCGCCGCGCAGCCGCGCGGCCGTACGGTAGACGGCATCTCCTTCGGGCATGCCCCCAGTCTAGAAACCCGGCCGGCCCGGCAGGCGCCCCCTTCTGAAGGCGGCGTCCCGGCTGAGCCGCCGGGTAGGGTAACTCCCCGGGCGGCGAGCTGGCCGAGTTGTGTGGAGTCATTCCCAGGGCGGCGAATCGGCCCGGCGGGTGGGGTCAGTAGTGGACGGCGAGTCGGCCGCGTCGTGCGGAGAGATTCCCAGGGCGCCGGGCGGGTCCGGCGAGTGGGTCAGCAGCGGACAGCGAGTTGACCGCGTCGTGGGGAGAAAGCCCAGGGCGGTCACGGGGAGTGACTCCGAGGGTGCCGGTCGGGCCCGGTGAGTGGGTCAGTCGCAGGCGGCGAGCTGGCCGCGTCGTGCGAGATCAGTCCCAGGCGGCGGGGTCGGCGGCGAGTTGGCGGACGCGGTCGGGGAGGGCGCCGCTGGCCACCTGGTCCAGCGTGACCTCCTCCAGGATGGCGCGTTCGGTCGCCCGCAGTGCGATCCAGACCTGCTGCAGCGACTCCGCCGGCCCTCGGTAGCCCACGTGCTCGGGACGCTCACCACGTACGTTGGCAAGTGGCCCGTCGACCGCCCTGATGACGTCGGCGAGAGAGATGTCCGCGGCGGCCCGGGCCAGGACGTAGCCGCCTTCCGGACCCCGCTGGCCACGGACCAGTCCGGCACGCCGCATCTGCAGCAGGATGTTTTCCAGGTATTTGGGGGGCATGTCCTGTTCTTTGGCGAGCTCGCCCACGGTGGTCGGCCCGGCGCCGGCCGCGGCGAGTTCGGCGGCAGCACGGAGGGCGTAGTCGACACGAGCGGAAAGGCGCATGTTGTCGATTATCCCTCCTGGTCAACACTGGTTATGCGCAACGTCGCCAGAATGGGCGGCCCATCCGGACGTGGCAGGCGCGGTGCCTGCACGGACACCGCGATCAGTGGGCTGCCGAGGCGGCGCAGGACAGAGGGGATGATCGTGAGACATCCTCGTGTTCACCTGCGGTGATAAGCAAGGTCCAGGGCGCTAAACTTCCAACAACCTTTTCGATTTGACGGTGGGATTCAGCGTGGAGCGACGCCCTGGTGTGCCCAGACTGCTCAGGGAGATCAACGACCGGGCCGCACTGGAGTTGTTGCTGGCCACGGGGCCGATGACGCGGGGGCAGATCGGCGATCGGACCGGGTTGTCCAAGGTCACCGCCTCGCAGACGCTGTCCCGGCTGGAGGAGCGCGGGCTGGTCGAGGTCGTCGGCACGCAGGCCGGCGGGCGCGGCCCCAACGCGGCGCTCTACTCCGTCATCCCCTCCAGCGCCTACGTGGCCGGGCTCGAGGTGGGGCCCGAGCTGATCTCCGCGGCCGTCGCCGACATCCACGGCCGGACGATCGCCGAGGTCTCCGTCGATCCCGCCGACCTCGACGACCCGGTCTCGGTGGTGCACGGCGCGATCATGAAGGCCTGCCGCAGCGCCAAGATCAGCATCGGCCGGCTGCGCGGCGTGGTCATCGGCACTCCCGGCGTGGTCGATCCGCGCAGCGGCGACGTGCGCTTCTCCTTCGACCTGCCCGGCTGGCACGAGGGCATCCACGAGGCGCTCGCCGGTGACCTCAAACGCGAGGTGACGATCGAGAACGACGTCAACCTGGCCGCGATCGCCGAGCGCGCCGACGGCGCCGCCCAGGGGCTCGACGACTTCGTGCTGCTCTGGTCCGCCCGTGGCCTCGGTCTCGCGGTGATGCTCGGCGGCAAGCTGCACCGGGGGCGTTCGGGCAGCGCGGGCGAGATCGGCTACCTGCCGGTGCCCGGCGTACCCCTGCCCGAGGACATCCGCACCGAGCCGGGCCGCCTGCCCTCGCTAGCGGGCGGCCTGCAGTCGCTCGTCAGCGCCGAGGCCGTGGGTGAGCTCGCGGAGGGCTACGGGTTCACGGCCGAGAGCGCCGGGGAGTGCGTGAAGGTCGCCATGGCGGCCGGAGCCGGGGGCGAGCCCTTTCTCGATGAGATCGCGCACCGGCTCGCGCTCGGCGTGGCCTCGGTCTGCGTGATCCTCGATCCGGGCCTGGTCGTGCTGGCGGGCGAGGTGGGCCAGGCCGGTGGCAGCGCGCTCACCGCCCGGGTGGAGGAGGCCGTGGCGCGCATCTGCCCCGTACGCCCCCAGGTCGTCACCACCACGGTCACCGACAAGAACCCGGTGCTGCGTGGCGCTGTCCTCGCGGCCCTGGACCAGGCCCGCGAGGCACTCCTCAAACCGTGAGCAGTTCCACGGCCGCCTGGGCGTTCGCGCGGGCCGCGCCGTACGTCGCGATGTAGGCCGCGCTGTCCGGCCGCCAGATCGGCAGTCCCATCTCGATCACCGTCGCGTCGGGCCGGGCCGCCACCAGGGCGGAGACCAGCTCGCGGCTGGCCTCGTTGCGGTGCGCGTCCTTGATCACCAGGACCAGCGACCGGTGCGTGGCCTTCGCCAGCAGCACCGGCACGTCCGCGTCGGCCGGCTTCACCCGGATGATCTCGGCCTGGGGCAGCCATGGCCCCACGCCCCAGGGCACGTCGCCGACGGCGATCGTCGGCGGCGTGTCCACCTCGATGACCAGCGGCTCGACCAGCGGCCCCGTCACGCCCGTGAGCCGCACCGCGCGCCTGGCGGCGTGCAGGCCGACCCCGTTCTGCTCGACCGTGGGCGAACCGGGCGAGCCGAACCACTCGCGCAGCGCCGCCAGCCTGGCCGCGGCCTCCTCCAGCCGAGCCGCGGGCAGCCGCCCCTCCTGTACGGCCGTGACGATCTCGTCGACGATGTGCCGTACGTCTTCGTAAGTGGGCAGCGGGCCCAGACAGAGCAGATCGGCCCCCGCGGTCAGCGACAGCACGGCGCCACCGGCCAGGCCGACGCTCTTGGTGATGGCGTGCATGTCCATCGCGTCGCTGATGACCGCGCCGTCGTACCCGAGCTCGCCCCTGAGCAGTTCGGTCAGTGCGGCGGGCGACAGCGTGGCCGGGGTCGGGCCGGTCAGCGCGGGCACCGCCACGTGCGCGGTCATGATCGACTTGGTCCCCGCGCCGATCGCCGCCCGGAACGGCACCAGTTCGCGCTCGCGCAGCACGTCGAGCGTGACGTCCACGACGGGCACGGACACGTGCGAGTCGACCCGGGTGGCGCCGTGGCCGGGGAAGTGCTTGACGCAGGCGGCCACGTTCACCGACTGCAGGCCCTGGACGGCGGCCACCGTGTGCCTGGCCACCAGCTCGGGGTCGTCGCCGAACGACCTGGTGCCGATCACCGGGTTGTCGGCCTCGGTGTTGACGTCGGCGTCGGGCGCCATGTCCAGGTTGATGCCGCAGGCGGCCAGCTCCGAGCCGATCGCCCGGTAGACCCGGTGGGTGAGCTCGGCGTCGTCCACCGCGCCCAGCGCCGCGTTGCCCGGGTACGGGCTGCCGACGTGGTAGGCCAGGCGGGTGACGTCGCCGCCCTCCTCATCCAGAGAGATGACGGGTTCGCCGGCCGCGCGCAGGGACGCGGTCAGCGCCCGCAACCGGTCCGGGGCGGCGACGTTGAAGCCGAAGAGGGTGACACCACCCAGGCCGTTCTCGAGCTCGCGCAGCACCCAGTCGGGCGCCGTGGTGCCCTGGAAGGCGACGAGCAGCGTGCCGGCCGCGAGGCGGCGCAGCCCCCGATCACTCTGACTCATAGCTCCTCATCAATGGAGTTTCAGGCACGGTCGGGGCACGGCTAAGCCGCACGAAGATCCGTGGATCGGTCAGCCCTTGACGGCCCCGGCCACCAGACCGGAGACCATGCGGCGCTGAACCAGCAGGAAGAAGACGACGACCGGGATGGTCATCATCGTGGAGCTGGCCATGATGGCGCCCCAGTCGGTGCCCTTCTGCCCGAAGAAGTACTGCATGGCGACCGGCATCGTGTAGCCCTCCGAGCCGCTCATCAGGACCAGCGCGAAGATCAGCTCGTTCCACGCGGTGATGAACGAGAAGATGCTGGTGGCCACCAGGCCCGGCGCGACCAGGGGGAAGAGCACCTTCCAGAACGTGGCCATCCGCCCCGCGCCGTCGATCCAGGCCGCCTCCTCCAGCGACTTGGGCACGGCGGCGACGAACGTGCGCAGCATCCAGATGCCGAAGGGCAGCGTGAGCCCCACGTTGACGAGGATCAGGCCGGCCAGCTGGTCGTACAGGCCGAGCCGCTTGACGCTCAGGAACAGCGGGATGAGCAGCGCCTCGGAGGGGATCATCTGCACGATCAGCAGCAGGATCAGGAACGTGTTGCGCCCCTTGAACCTGAAGCGGGCCACCGCGGTCGCCGCCAGCAGCGAGAAGACCGCCCCGATGAGCACGGTGCCCCCCGCCACGATGGCGCTGTTGCGCATGTAGAGCCAGATCGAGTGCCCGGCCACGCCCTCGCTCAGCACCCGGTCGACGTGCTCGAAGGTGAAATGGGTGGGGAACGGGATGAAGTCGGTGGTGAAGATCTGGTCGTTGGCCTTGAACGAGGTCGAGGCCATCCAGTACACGGGGAAGATCGCGATCAGGAACACCAGCAGCCCGGCCGCGTTCAGCGCGATCTTGCCGAGTTGTTTGCGCGCGAGCGGGCTCACATCTCCTCCTGCTTGACGAGCTGCCTGACGTACACCGCGGTGACGACCAGCAGGATCGCGGTCAGCACCAGGGCGATCGCCGCGCCGGAGCCCATCTTGGGCGGCGGCCGGAAAGCCTCGGCGTAGGAGTAGATCGACAGGTTGAACGCCTCACGGTTCGATGGACCGCCCATGAGCACGTACAGCTGGGAGAAGACCTTGAAGTCCCAGATGATCGACAGTACGGTCAACACCGCGAAGACCGGCTTGAGCAGCGGAAAGGTGATCTTCCTGAACGTCCGCCAGGCCGACGCCCCGTCCACCCGCGCGGCCTCGTACAGCTCGGCCGGGATGCCCTTGAGCCCCGCCAGCACCGACACGGCCACGAACGGGAAGCTCGCCCAGACGACGCAGATGATCAGCACCATGTAGATGGACCACGCGTCGTTGAGCCAGGGCTGGCCGGTCCAGTCGGTCCGGCCGAAGAGCAGGCTCGACAGCCAGTCGGGCAGCAGGTTGAGTGCCCAATTGATGACCCCCGCCTCCGCGTCGAACAGCCACTTCCAGATGACGCCCTGCGCCACCGGCGGCACGGCCCACGCGAACATGATGCCGACCACCACGAACGTGGACATCTTTCTGCCGAGCTTGTTGAGCAGGACGCCCACCGCCGTGCCGACGATCAGCGTCAGCGACACCGCGACGACGGCGAAGACGAGCGTGTTGCGCAGCGAGGACCAGAAGATCTCGTTGTCGAAGATGCGGGTGAAGTTGTCCCAGCCGACCCAGGTGGCGGGCTTCCTGCCGCTGATCTGGACCAGGCCCACCTTCTGGAAGGCGATGACCCCGACCTGGAACAGCGGGTAGAGCAGCAGCGCCCCGATCACCAGCAGGCCGGGGATCAGCAGCACGTACGGCACCGACCAGGTGGGCAGGCCGCTGGCCCGGGCCGGGCGGTGGGAGTTGGGCCGCCGGGGGGTGGAGGACTGGCCGCCACCCCTGGCGAGCGTCGAGGTGTTCGTCATAAGGCTATGAGGCGGCGTTGAGGATGTCTTCGAGCTCCTTGTTGGCCTTGGCCAGCGCGTCGTCGGCCGACGACTTGCCCTCGATCACCGTGCGGGCCGCGTTCTGCAGCACCGCCTTGGTCTCGTTGGCCTCGGTCCAGTGCGGGCTGGCCGGGAAGGCCTTGGCCTTGGCGAAGGCGGCGGCGAACGGCGCCTGAGCCGGGTCGCTGGCCAGCGCGGCCAGGGCGTCCGGGTAGACGGGGAGCAGGCCGCCGTCCTTGGCGTACTTGTCGCCCCACTCCTTGCCGGAGGCCAGCTTCACGAACTCCTTGGCCGCGTCCTTCTCCTTGGCGCCACCCCACACGGCGATGTCGTTGCCGCCGAGGAAGGACTGCGCCTCGCCGCCGTCCTTGGACGGGAGCGGGAAGAAGGCCAGCTTGTCGCCCTTGAGCTTGCCCTTGCTGTCCTCGTCGATGCCCGGCAGGTCCCACGACGCGGTGAGGTACATGCCGACCTTGTTGTTGGCGAAGCGGGTGCGGATGTCGGTGGTGTTCTGGGTGAGCCGCGACTTGCTGGACAGGCCGTCGGTGACCAGGCCGGTGTACTGGGCGAAGCCGGACTTGAAGGCGGGGTCGGTCAGCTTGCCGACCCACTTGTCGCCCTCCTTGACGGCGTAGTCGCCGCCGGCGGTCCAGGCGAGGGCGCCCAGCAGGTGGTTGGCGTCGGAGCCGCCGTTGAAGGCGAACCCGTCGACGTCCTTGCCCTTCTTGGACTGGATCTTCTTGGCCGCGGCGACCAGGTCGTCCCAGGTCTTCGGGACCTCGATCTTGAGCTCCTTGAACCAGTCGGCCCGGTACAGGACCGCCCGGCTGCCGCCGCCCCACGGCACGGCGTACGTCTCGCCGTCGATAGTCTCCAGGCCCATCAGGTTCTTCGGGATCTGCGCCTGGTCGCCCGAGGCGACGATGTCGGTGACGGGCTCCAGGGCCTCCTGGCTCTGCCACAGCGGCACCTGGTCGTTGCCGATCTCGGTGACGTCGGGACCGGTGCCACCGGCCGCCGCGGCGGTGAACTTGTCGTTCACCTGCGGCCACGGGATCCACTCGACCTTCACCTTCGCGCCGGTCTGCTGCTCGAAGGCGGCGACCAGTTCGTCGGTGTACTTCTGCGCGGCGGGGTTGCTGTCGCCCAGGCGCCAGAAGGTCAGCTCCTTGCCCGCGTACTTGGGGCCGGACGCGGGGGCGGAGGCCGCCGCGCTCGGCGAAGCCGCGGGCGTCCCGCCGGAACCACAGGCGGCCAGGCCCAGGGCCAGAGCGGCCGTGGTGACCGTAGTGGCGGTGATCTGCGCGATCCTCACAGGGTTCTCCCTTCCCGGGTGCTCGCTTGCGGTCCGCACCAGGCTGATCTGCATGTCCGAACGACTGCTGCTAAACTAACAAGAAACTTTCTTAAAAAAAACGCCCGTTAGCCATTCGTGACGAGAGGGAGCGCGTCGATGAGCCGAAGTCCGGGGATCCCTCGGCTGCTCCGCCGGTTGAACGACCGCACGGCACTCGAACTCCTCCTGGAGGACGGGCCGCTGACCCGTGCGGAGCTCGGTGAGCGGACCGGCTTGTCCAAGGTGACCGCAGGTCAGCTGCTTGCCCGGCTGGAGGAGCGGGGGCTCGTCCGGGTGGCGGGGGAGCGGGCGGGAGGCAGGGGTCCGCACGCGGCCCTGTACGCGGTGAACCCGTCCAGCGCGTACGTCGCCGGGCTCGAAGTGCTGCCCGACAGCCTCACCGTTGGTGTGGCGGACATCACAGGGCAGATCGTGGTCGAGGTCACCGTCAACCCGGCGGACGGGGATCCGGTCAAGGCCGTGCACTCCGCCGTCCAGCGGGCCTGCGCCTCGGCCCGCGTCAGCCTGTCACAGCTGCGCGCCTTCGTGATCGGCACCAGGGGCGTGGTCGATCCGGGCAGCGGCGACGTGCGCTTCTCCTGCGACCTGCCGGCCTGGCACGTCGGCGTGCTGGCCAGCCTGCGCCAGACGCTGGGCGTTCCGGTGATCATCGAGAACGACGTGAACCTGGTCGCGCTGGCCGAGCACCGCTACGGCGCCGCCGCCGGACACGACGACTTCGTGGTCATCTGGGCGGGTGTCGGCCAAGGGCTGGGCGTCATGCTCGGCGGGCGGCTGCACCGGGGCATCACCGGGACGGCGGGTGAGATCGGCTGGCTGCCCGTGCCGGGCGAGCCGCTGCCCCTCGATGTGACGCAGCCGACCTCGGGCTCCTTCCAGCGGCTGGTCGGGCACGACGCGCTGAGCGGGCTCGCCACCACGCACGGCGTGCTCGGCAGCACGGTCCCCGACCAGGTACGCAACGGCTGCGACGGGTACCTGGACGAGGTGGCGGCGCGCCTGGCGGTGGGGGCCGCGGCCGTGACGGTCGTCCTCGACCCCGGCCTGATCGTGCTCAGCGGCGACGTCGGCCGGGCGGGCGGCGAACGTCTGGCCGCCAAGGTCGAGGAGGCCGTCGCCCGGTTCTGCCCGACCCGGCCCAAGGTCGTCACGACCGGGGTGGCGGGCAATCCGGTGCTGCGCGGCGCCCTGGTCGCGGCCTTGGCGCAGGCCCGAGATCAGGTTTTCTCCGACACTGTGTGAGAATTTCTGCCTATGTGGCAGCCCACGAGCGACATCGTGCTGATCTCTGATCCCCGCGTCGCCGCGATCCCGGTGCGCGACAACGGCGAGGAGCTGGCGGACGTACGCGGCCGCCTGCGTGTGGACGAGCGGATGGCCGACCGCGCGGGTGCCTACGCGCACCTGCGGTCCGGGCTGCTGGCGCGGCTGGAGCGAGCCGAACGGCGACTGCCCGACGGCTTCCACCTGCTGGTCGTCGAGGGCTACCGGCCGATCGACACGCAGCGCCGGATCTTCGATGAGTACCGCGACGGGCTGCGCGCTGCTTTCCGCGAAATGTCGCCTGACGAGGCATATATCGCGGCGAGTCGGTATGTGTCGCCGGTCGAAGTCGCCCCGCACACCGCCGGAGCCGCCGTCGACCTGACGCTCACCGCGCCCGACGGCACGGAGTACGACATGGGCACCCAGGTCAACGACAACCCGGAGGAGAGCGACGGCGCCTGCTATATGGACGCCACGAACATCTCGGCCGACGCCCGCGCCCATCGCAAGATCCTCGCTGACGCCCTGGAGCCTGTTGGCCTGGTCAACTACCCGACGGAGTGGTGGCACTGGTCCTTCGGCGACCGGTATTGGGCGCTCGCCGAGGGAAGGCCGTACGCACTCTATGGCCCACATCGCTTTGCCTAGCGGAAAAGGGGCATAAAAGGGATGTGACTCCTCTTATCGGGATCGAGGAGGAGTACCTCATCGTCGATCCCTGGTCGCGCCATGTGGCTCCCCGGGCGGCAGAGGTGTTGGCCGCCGCGACGGACGTCCTAGACGTCGTTCACGAGATCACCCGTTTCCAGGTCGAGGCCCGTACCGCCCCTTCGGCCGACCTCGGTGAGTTAGGCACGCGGCTGAGGGCCGCGCGCAAGGAGGTGGCCGCGGCGGCCCGCTCGTGCGGGCTGGCCGTGGTCGCCAGCGGCATTCCCGTCCTCGGTGACGTGGTGCCGATTCCGCTCACCGACGACGTCCGCTACGAGCAGGGCCGGATCCTCTACCGCGCGTTGCAGGACGAGCTCACCATCTGCGCCCTGCACGTGCACGTGGACGTCCCCGACGAGGAACAGGCCGTCTACGTCGGCAATCACCTACGCCCATGGCTGCCCACGCTGATCGCGCTGGCCGCGAACTCGCCCTTCTTCGTGGGGCGCGACACCGGCTACGCGTCCTGGCGGGTGATCAGCTGGGGCCGGTGGCCGGTCTCGGGCGCGCCGCCGTACTTCCCGTCGTACGCCGACTACGAGCTGGCGCTGCGCGCGCTGTCGCAGTCGGGCGCGCTGATGGACCCCAAGACGGTGTACTGGGACGCGCGCCCGTCACCCTCGCTGCCGACCATCGAGGTGCGCGTCGCCGACGTGCCGCTGGATGTCAGCGACAGCCTCACCATCATCGGGCTGATCCGCAGCCTGGTCGTGACCGCGCTGGCCGCCGTGGCGCACGGTGACCGCGGGCCGCCGATCCCGTCGGAGGTCATACGGGCCGCCTACTGGCGCGCCGCCCGTGACGGCCTGGGCGGCGACAGTCTCGACGTGCGTGAGGGTGCGCTGGTGCCGGCGCGGGTGATGGCGGGCCGTCTTCTGGAGCACGTACGGGACGCCGCGGCCGAGGCCGGTGATCTGCCGGTGGTCGAAGAAGGGCTGGACCGGCTGCTCGGCCGGGGTTCCGGAGCGGAGCGGCAGCGCAGGGCGCACGCCCGCACCGGGCACCTGGCGGCGGTCGTGGACGACCTGATCGAGGCCACGGTCGCCTGACCGGTCAGCGCAGGGCGAGTGTTCAGCGAAGGGCGAGTACCGTGGCTACGCCCAGCCCGAAGACGACCACCACGCCGCGCAGCACCGCGGGCGGCATGAGCCGGGCCAGACGGGTGCCGAGGAAGCCACCCGCCAGGCTCGCCGGCGCGACCACCGCCACCGCCTCCCACCGCACGGGCCCGAACAGCGAGAACGCCACCACCGACACCGTGCTGATCACCAGGGACAGAGTGGCCCGCACGGCGTTGACCCGATGCAGGTCGTCATGCAGGAACAGCCCGAGCACCGCCAGCAGCAGCACTCCCATGCCGCCGTTGAAATAGGCGCCGTAGCAGCCGCCGAGGAACACCCCGACGTGGACCAGCCCGCTGGTGCCCTGCCGCCCGTCACCCTCGAAGCGCTTGCGCAGCCAGGGCTGGGCCAGCAGCGCCAGACTGGCGAAGGCCACCAGCCACGGCACCAGCGAGTCGAACAGCCGCCCCGGTGTGAGCAGCAGCAGCGAGCTGCCCGCGATCGCGCCGAGCACGGTGGTGGCCGCGAGCACCGTGGCCCGGCGCCGCTGCCCGCGCAGCTCGGCCCGGTAGCCCAGGACGCCGCCCAGGTAGCCGGGCCACAGCGCCACCGCGTTCGTCACCGAGGCGGTGATGCTCGGATAGCCGAGCGCCAGCAGCGCCGGAAAGGAGATCAGGGTGCCCCCGCCGGCCAGGGCGTTGACCGCCCCGGCCAGCAGGCCCGCCCCGGCCAGGAAGGCCAGCTCGGACAGCTCGATCATCGGCCGGCCGCGTAGCCCTGGGCGCCGCGCGGGTTGGCGGCGGCCTTCAGGAAGCCGCCGTCACGGGCGACCGCGCTGAGCCGGCCGAGCGACCACGGACCCTGCACCTCCACCTGGTGGCCACGCCGCCGGAGCTCGGCGACCACCGCCGGGTCCAGCCGGTTCTCCACGTGCATGACGCCCGGCCGGGAGCCGCGCGGGAAGAACGAGCTGGGGAAGTGCTCGGAGTGGAACATGGGGGCGTCGACGGCCTGCTGCAGGTTGAGCCCGCCGTGGACGAGGGAGAGGAAGAAGTTCAGGCTCCACTGGTCCTGCTGGTCGCCGCCGGGCGTACCGAAGGCCAGCCACGGCTTGCCCTCGCGCAGCGCGAACGACGGTGACAGCGTGGTGCGCGGGCGCGTGCCCGGTCGCAGCGAGGCGGGCAGTCCTTCCTGCAGCCAGAACATCTGCGCCCGCGTGCCGAGGCAGAAGCCCAGCTCGGGGATCGTGGGCGAGCTCTGCAGCCAGCCGCCGCTCGGTGTGGCGGAGACCATGTTGCCGTGCCGGTCCACGACGTCCACGTGACAGGTGTCGCCACGGGTGGAGCCGTCGGAGCCGACCGTGGGCTCGCCCACACCGGACCGTACGCCCGAGATGCCCGGCGCGGTGCTGACCGTGCCGGCACCGGGGAACACCGGCAGCCGAGGCGTGCGCCCGCCTGGTGCGCCCGGCCGCAGCTCCATGCTGGCCTCGACGCCGATGATCGCGCGCCGCTTCGCGCTGTACTCGTCGTCGAGCAGGTCGGCCATCGGCACCTCGGCGTCGCCGTACCAGGCTTCGCGATCGGCGAAGGCGAGCTTGGCGCTCTCGATCACCGTGTGCACGTAGTCGGCGCTGAGCTGCCCCATCGCGTCCAGGTCGAACCCCGACAGCAGGGCGAGCTGCTGAAGGAAGACCGGTCCCTGCCCCCACGGGCCCGTCTTGCAGACCGTGTGCCCGTGGTAGTCGAAGGTGACCGGCTCCTCGACCGACGCCGACCAGCCCGCCAGGTCGTCGCCGGTGAGCAGACCGCCGTGGACCTCGCCCGAGCTGTCGCGCCAAGCGGTCTCGGTGCTGAACCGGGCGATGGTCTCGGCGACGAACCCCTGGTACCAGGCGTCGCGGGCGGCCGCGATCTGCCCCTCACGGCTGGGCGACGCGGCCCGCGCCTCGGAGACGAGCCTGCGGTAGGTGGCGGCCAGCACGGGATTGGTCAGCTTGGCTCCCGGCACCTTCCCCTGCGGCAGCCAGGTCGCGGCCGACGTCGGCCAGTCCTCGAGGAAGAGCCGCTCGACCGACGTGACCGTGGCGGCGATCCGGTCGAGCACCGGGACGCCGTGGGTGGCGTAGTGGATGGCGGGTTCGAGCACGTCGGCCAGCGTCCAGGTGCCCCAGCGCTCCAGCATGAGCATCCAGCCGCCGAACGCCCCGGGTACGGTGGCCGCCAGCAGCCCGGTGCCGGGCACCACGTCGAGCCCCAGGCCGGTGAACCGGTCGATCGTGGCGGCGGCGGGGGCGACGCCCTGCCCGCACACGACCGACACCCGCTCCTCGTCCTGGCTCCACAGCAGGATGGGCACCTCGCCGGCGGGCCCGTTCAGGTGCGGCTCCGCCACCTGAAGGACGAATCCGGCGGCGACGGCCGCGTCGAAGGCGTTGCCGCCGCGTTCGAGCACGCTCATGCCGGTAGCGGAGGCCAGCCAGTGCGTGCTGGCCACCATGCCGAAGTCTCCGGTCAGCTCGGGCCTGGTGGTGAACAAAGCGCGTCCCTTCATCGGGTGGCGGCCGCGTCGGGCACGTGGTCCGCCGTGACCAGGTGACAGGCGACCGGGTGGCCGCTCGTACGGGGGTCCGTCAGTGCCGGCTCGCTCGTCCGGCAGGCGTCGTACGCCAGCGGGCACCGGGTGTGGAAGCGGCAGCCGGCGGGCGGATCGACCGGGCTCGGCACGTCGCCGCCCAGCACGATCCGGCGCCGTTCGCGCTGCCTGACCGGATCGGCCACCGGCGCCGCCGACAGCAGCGCCTGCGTGTAGGGGTGGCGGGGTTCGGCGAAGATCTGCGCCGTCGGCCCCGACTCCACGATCTTGCCCAGGTACATGACCGCGATCCGGTCGGCCAGGAACTCCACCACCGACAGGTCATGGGTGATGAACAGGCAGGAAAAGCCCATCTCCCGCTGCAGGTCGGTGATCAGGTTGAGCACCGACGCCTGCACCGACACGTCCAGCGCGGACACTGGCTCGTCTGCCACCACCAGCTTGGGCTCCAGGATCAGCGCGCGGGCCAGCCCCACCCGCTGCCGCTGCCCGCCGGACAGCTCGTGCGGGAAGCGCGTCCTCATCTCCGGCCGCAGCCCGACCTGCTCCAGCATGGCGGCGACCCGCCCGCCGGCCTCGCGTCGGCTCGCGATCCCGTGGTGCAGCAGCGGCTCGCCGACGATCTGCTCGATCGTGAAGCGCGGGTTGAGCGAGGAGTAGGGGTCCTGGAAGACCATGTGGACGTCCCTGCGCAGCGGGCGCATGGCCCGGCGCGACAGGTGGGTGATGTCGCGGCCGTCGAGCCGGATGCCGCCCGAGGTGGGCTCGGTCAGCCGCAGTACGCACTTGCCGACGGTCGACTTGCCGCTGCCCGACTCGCCGACGAGGCCGAGCACCTCGCCCTGGCCGATGCTCAGCGACAGGCCGTCCACGGCGCGTACCTGGCCGTAGTGCTTGACCAGGTTGTCGATCTCCAGGATCACGACCGCCCTCCCGGGTGGAAGCAGGCCGCCAGATGATCGTCCGGCAGTTGGGGTTCTAGCTGGGGTCTTTTGCTTCGGCAGTCGTCCTGCGCGCGGGTGCAGCGCGCCTGGAAGGCGCACTCGTCCGGGTCCGTCAGCGGCGAGGGCACCATGCCGGGGATCTCGGCGAGCCGGCCGTTCACGGCGGCCGACGGCAGGGCGTTCATCAGGCCGAGCGTGTACGGATGGCGCGGCCGCGCGAACAGCTCGGTGACGGGCGCCTGCTCCACGGCCCGGCCCGCGTACATGACCACGGCCCGGTCGGCGATGTCGGCGACCACGCCCAGGTCATGGGTGATCAGGATGACCGCGGTGCCGAGCCGGTCGCGCAGGTCGCGGAACACGTCGAGCACGCCCGCCTGGATCGTCACGTCCAGCGCGGTCGTGGGCTCGTCGGCGATCAGCACGCGCGGCGAGCAGGCCACCGCGATCGCGATCATCACCCGCTGGCGCATGCCGCCCGAGAGCTGGTGCGGGTACTCCTTGATCCGGCGGGCGGGCAGCGGGATGCCGACCAGTTCGAGCAGCTCCACCGCGCGGTTCCGCGCGGCCCTGCGGGAGAGCCCTTCGTGCCTGCGCAGCACCTCGGTGATCTGGTAGCCGACCGTGAACGACGGGTTGAGCGAGGTCATCGGCTCCTGGAAGACGACCGACACGTCCTTGCCCCTGATCTGCCGCATCCGCGACTCGGGCAGCGTGGTCAGCTCGCGGCCGTCGAGCTTGACCGAGCCCGACAGCCTGGTCGTGTCCGGCGGCAGCAGCCTCGGCACGGACATCGCGGTGACCGACTTGCCGCAGCCCGACTCGCCGCAGAGCGCCAGGATCTCGCCCTCGCCCAGTTCGAGCGAGATGCCCCTGACCGCCTGTACCAGGCCGTCCTCGGTGTCGAAGTCGACGGTCAGATCGGTGATCTCGAGTAGGCTCATCGGCCGCTCCTCGGGTCGAGAACGTCACGCAGCCCGTCGCCCAGCAGGTTGAAGCCGAGCGTGGCCAGCGCGATCATCAGTCCCGGCCAGATCGCCAGCCACGGCGCGACGTCCAGGTACTGCTGGGCGGTGGTGAGCATCACGCCCCACGACGGCGTCGGCGGCTGGACCCCCAGGCCCAGGAACGACAGGGTCGACTCACCGATGATCGCCGCCGGGATCGCCACCGTGGCCTGCACGATGAGCGGGCTGGAGCAGTTCGGCAGCACGTAGCGGAGCAGGATGTGGCGGTCGGTCGCGCCGTCGGCGATGGCCGCGGCCACGTAGTCCATCTCCCTGATCGCCAGCACCTCGCCACGGGTGATCCGGATGACCGCCGGCAACTGGGAGAAGCCGAGCGCCAGCACCACACCCTTCAGCGAGGGGCCGATGATCGCCGCCAGCCCCACCGCGAACACCAGGAACGGGAAGGCCAGCGTCACGTCGACCAGCCGCATCACGACCGGGTCCAGCCAGCGCCGGTAGAACCCGGCCACCAGCCCGATCGGGATGCCGATCGCCATGGCCAGAAGTGTGGACAGCACGCCGGCCTGCAGCGATACCTGCGCACCGTGCGCGATCCTGGCCAGGGCGTCCCGGCCCAGGTCGTCGGTGCCGAGCGGGTGCGCGCCCGACGGCGGGGCGAGCGTGGCGGTGTAGTCCTGCGCCGACGGATCGCCGGTGAGCAGGGGTCCGAGCAGCGCCAGCAGCAGGAACCCGGCAACGAGCACCAGCCCCGCCATCGGCATCGGACGCCGCCTGAAGCGCCGCCACAGCCTGCGGCGGCGATCGGCCCGGCCCGTCGTCGCCGGTACGGTCAGCGCGTCAGCCATGCCCGCCTCCCGACAGCCGGATGCGGGGGTTGAGGAAGGCGTACGCGATGTCGACCAGGAGGTTGACCAGCACATATCCGATGACCGTGATCAGCACCACGGCCTGGATGACCGGATAGTTGCGGGTGAGCACGGCGTCTACGGTCAGCTTGCCGAAACCGGGGATGACGAAGATCTGCTCCGTCACCACCGCGCCGCTGATCAGTGCGCCCAGTTGCAGGCCCAGGACGGTCACCACGGTCGTGAGGCTGTTGCGCAGCGCGTGCGCGCCCACCACCTTGGCCTCCGACAGGCCCTTGGACCGGGCGGTCCGCACATAGTCGGCCGACAGCGCGCCCAGCATGGCCGAGCGCGTCTGCCGCATCAGGATCGCCGCGAACCCGGTGCCGAGCACCAGGGCGGGCAGGATCATGCGCTGCAGGTTCTGGCCGGCGTCCTGGGTGAACGGGACGTACCCGGAGGCGGGCAGCCAGCGCAGCGTCACCGCGAACAGCAGGATGCCGAGCAGGCCCAGCCAGAAGTGCGGCACGGACAGCCCCGCCAGGCCGAAGCCGGTGGCCACGTAGTCGGGCAGCCGGCCCCGCTTGATCGCGGCCACGATGCCCGCGCCCAGGCCCACGACGATCGCCACCAGCAGGGCCAGCGCCGACAGCTCCAGCGTGACCGGCAGCCGCTCGGCCAGAATGTCGGCCACCGGCAGCTGATCCTGGGTGGAGCGGCCGAGATTGCCGGACAGGGTCTGGCCCACGTAGTCGAGGTATTGGGCGGGCAGGGGCTTGTCCAGGCCGAACTCGTGGCGGATCGCCTCGACCATCGCGGGCGAGGCCTCCTCACCGGCCATCACCACGGCCGGGTCCCCGGGCAGCGCCCTGATCCCGAGGAAGATCAGGATGCTGGCCAGGAACAGCACGATCACCGCCGAGCCTGCTCTGCGGAGGATGAACCAGACCATCAGGCGGCGAACCCAGCGGTGACGAAGCGCGGCAGGCCATCCTTGAAGTACTGGACACCGGCGACGGTCTTGTTCATGCCCAGGTAGTACTTGTTGTGATACAGGTACACGACGCCGCGCACCTCGGCCGCCCGCTGCAACGCCTTGGCGTACAGCTCGGCGCGCTGGGCCGGCTCCGTGACCGCCGCGGCCTCCTTGATCGGGTCGTCGATGCCGGGGTCGGACATGCCGCTGTAGTTGTTGCTGCCGCGGCTGGTGATCAGGTTCGACAGGTTGCCGTCCGGGTCCACCCGGCCCGACCAGCCGTTGAGCACGGTGTCGAACTTGCCGGCCTTGCCCTGCTCCAGTGTGCTGACGAACTCGGCCGTCTGCACCGTGACGTTGAAGCCCGCCTCCTTGGTCATCTGCTGGATGACCTGGGCCAGGCGCTGGTTAGTGGCGTCGTTGGGCGTGGTCAGCGTGACCGGGATGGGCGTCGGCACGCCGGAGGCCTGCACCAGCTGCTTGGCCTTGGCCAGGTCGCGCTTGGCGCACTGGAGCGAGGGCGAGCGGTAAGGGCTGTCGGCGGGCAGCGGGAAGCAGTCGGCCTCGTACAGGCCGTTGTAGACGGTCTTGTTGATCTGGTCGCGGTCCAGCGCCAGCTCGAACGCCTCCCGCAGCTGCGGGCTCTTGGCCAGCGGGGTGCTGACCGTGCCCGGCTTCTCGGTGGAGCCGTTGGCGTTGCCGGTGTTGATCGTCAGGCCGTAGTAGCCGAGCCCGCCGCCGGACACGACGGTGAGGTTCGGGTCGGCCTGCACGCCCTTGACCGTGGTCGTGGCCAGCTGGTCGGCCACCTGGACGTCGCCGGACTTCAGGTTCGCGGCCCGTACGTTCGGGTCGACGATGATTTTGTATACGAGCTTGTCGAGCTTCACCTTGGCGGCGTCGTAGTAGTCGGGCGCCTTGTCCAGCACGATCTGGCTGCCGGAGGTGCGCGCGGCGAACTTGAACGGCCCGACGCACACCGGGCTCGCGCCGAAGTTGTCGCCCGCCGCCTCCAGCGCCTTGGGCGACATGATCATTCCGGCGCGGTCGGCGAGCTGCGCCGTCAGCGGCGTGAACGCGCGCGCCAGCGTGAGCTTGACGGTGGCCGGATCGACCACGCTCACCTTCGACACGGCGGCCAGGTCGGCCTGGCGGGCCGACTTCTCCCACGTACGGTGGCGATCGAGCGACTTCTTGACCGCCTCCGCGTCGAAGGCGGTGCCGTCGTTGAACTTCACGCCCTCGCGCAGCTTGATCGTCACTTCCTTGCCGTCGCCCGAGACCTCGGGCAGGGCGGTGGCGAGCTGCGGGACCAGCGTGGCCTTCGCGTCGATGTCGAAGAGCTTCTCGCACATGCTCGCGAACACCTCGCGGCCCACCAGCGTGGTGGACACGCTCGGGTCGAGCGCGTCGGGGTCGGCGTTGAGCGCGATGTTCAGGGTGCCGCCGCTCTTGACGGCGCGGCTGTCGGACGTGGCGTCGGCCACTGACGGGGCGACGGGGGTGCCGCTCGAACCGCCTCCACCGCAAGCCGTCAGGGCTATGGGAAGTACGGCGAGCGTCAAGACCAGCCTGGGTCTCATGATGCCTCCGGGGGACGAGCTTTAGGAGACTGTATACAAGAACCTGGATTTCAACGGTGTTTCGTCACCACATGTTGTTATCCGACCGTTTTCTCATCTTGCTGGGGCTTCGCCACGGCAGCCAGGAACGACCGCCTGGCCGCGGCGACGTGCGCGACCGCCCTGGCCTGGGCCTCGTCCTCGTCGCCCGCCGCGATGGCCTCGCACAGGCTCAGGTGCTCCGACCAGGAGTGTGGTCCGCGCGCGGCCGCGGTCTGCCGGAACACCCACTGAGCCCGCAGCAGCATCGGCGCCATCATCAGATTGAGGTACGAGTTGCCCGCCACCTCACCCACGGCCAGGTGGAAGGCGGTGTTGAGGTCGGCCACCCGTTCGAGCCGACCCTCCTCGACCGCCTCCTTGGCCGAGTCGAGCACCAGCCGCAACCGCGCGGCCGTCTCCGGGGTCCGCTTGCGCGCCGCCAGCCGGGCCGCCAGCCCCTCGATCGCCATCCGCACGTCGAAGAGCTCCTCGGCCTCGGCCGGCGACAGCCGCGCCACGGTGGCGCCGATCCTGGGGATGACCTGCACGAACCCCTCGGCGGCGAGCACCCGGATCGACTCGCGCACCGGGTTGCGCGACACGCCCAGCCTTGCGGCCAGCCGGTCCTCGACCAGGCGCTCGCCCTGGGGGAGCTCGCCGGAGATGATGAGTCGGCGGATCTCCGCGGTCACTTGGTCGCGAAGGGGGAGATGGGCGCCGCCCAGTGTCAGCTCAGTCATTTGAGGGAATCGTATACAAAGTTACGGCCGTTTCCGGTGTTGTCGGGGAATCCGGAGGGTGAGGCCGTACACGTCGTCAGGCCGGGCAGCCCTATCGGTCGGTCAGGCGCGCGGTCTTTGGGTCGGTCAGGGGTGCGGGCCTTTCAGTTGGGCGGGCGCGTGGGCCTTTGGGTCGGTCAGGGGTGCGGCCTTTCGGTCGGAGGGGTCTTTCGGTTGGTCAGGCGCGTAGGCGCAGACCTCGCGGTGTCGGGTGGAAGCCGGCCTCCTCCAGCGCCGCCGCCAGCGGTGACTCGCCGATCGAGGCGCCGTCGGCCCGCTCGACGGTCAGCTTCCCGAGCGCCCCATCCCGTACGGCCAGCGCCAGCGCGTCCACGGCCGGCCGCAGACGCTCGTCGTCGGCGAACGACAGCAGCGTCTTGCCGCCCCGCTCCACGTACAGCACGAGGAACCCGTCCACCAGCACCACCAGCGCGCCCGCCTTCCTGCCGGGCTTGTGCCCCACCTCGCCGGGATGCGCCGGCCACGACAGCGCCGCCCCGTAGGGGTTGGCCGGATCAGCCGCGGCCAGGACGACCGCCCTCCGATCGGTGGCCCGCCCGGATGGGCCCAAGTCGTGGGCGCCGGATGCCGGGGCAACGCTCGGAGCCATGGCGCGCATCCGGTCCACCGCCCCCGGCAGCGCGAACTGCGCGCCCCCGAGCCCTTCGACGAAGTAGCCCCGGCGGCACCGCCCGCTCTCCTCGTAGGCCCGTAGCACCTGGTAGACCGGTGTGAACCCGCCCGGCAGCCGCTCCGACGTCACCGCCCCGCGCGTCACCACCCCATGCCGTTCGAGCAGCACCTCGGCCTGGGCCTGCGCCCGCTGGGTGGCGTCCTCGGCGGGCGAGGGAAGCAGCCACCAGCGCCCGCCCACCGTGGGCGGCCCGCTCCTGCTCGGCAGCACGGCCCGCCGCCGGCGCGTGGTGGCCGGCCGGTGTGCGGGCCGGCCCGACCCGAGTGTGGCCCGCAGCGGCGCCAGCGTGTCACCGGACACGCGTCCCGACCACACCAGATCCCACAGCGCCGACACCAGCGCCGCGTCGTCGAGCGAGCCGAGCTGGTCGGAGATCCCCCGGAAGAACAGCGCCCCGCCGCCGCCCAGCACGTCGAGCACCTGCTCGTGCACCGGGGTCATGGTGATCTGGCCGGGTTCGGGCAGCAGCAGGGGAGCGGTGTCGGCGAAGTAGAGCGACACCCAGCCGTCGCCGCCGGGCAGCGATCCCTGGCCCACCCACATCACCTCGCCCGACGAGGTCAGCTCGTCGAGCAGCGCCGGGTGGTAGCCGGGCACGCGCGACGGCAGGACCAGCGTCTCCAGCGCCGATGCGGGCACGGCGGCTCCCTGGAGCTGCTCGACGCTGTGGATCAGCGCGTCCATCGCCCGCGCCGCACCGGCCGCGACGCTGCCGCGTGGCGCCGCTCCGCTCCCGTCGGTGCCGCGTGGCGCCGAGCCGGTGATGCCGTGCCAGGCGGGCATGAACAGCGCGAGCGTCTCGGGCGGGACCGGTTCGACCTCTTTGCGCAGCCGCGCCAAGGACCTGCGCCGCAGCATCCGCAGCACACCGGCGTCGCACCACTCCTCGCCCCGGCCGCCCGGCCGGAACTCGCCGTTGACCACCCGCCCGGCCGCCGCCAGCCGCCGCAGGGCGTCGGTCACCACGGCCACGCCCAGGCCGAACCGGGCGGCGGGTGTGCCGGCATGGAAGGGCCCGCGCGTACGGGCATGGCGGGCCACGAGGTCGGCCAGCGGGTCGGCGACCGGCTCCAGGAACGCGTGCGGGATCCCGACCGGCAGCGGCGCGCCCAGCGCGTCACGCAGCCGGGCCGCGTCCTCGATCGCCGCCCACTGCTCCTCGCCCGCGATCCGCACCTTGATCGCCCGGCGGGCTCGTTCGAGCTCCGCCAGCCAGGCCGGATCGCCGCCGCGCAGGCTCACGTCGGGTACGAGCAGCGGCCCGTGCGAGCGCAGCAGGTCGGCCAGGTCCTCGGCGTCGCGCAACGGCCGGTCGAGCCTGGCCAGCTCGCGTTCGGTGTCGGAGATGACGTCGGGGTCGAGCAACTCCCGCAGGTCGGCCTCGCCGAGCAGCTCGGCCAGCAGGGTCATGTCCAGCGCCAGCGCCTGGGCCCGGCGCTCGGCCAGCGGCGCGTCGCCCTCGTACATGAACGCGCCTATGTAGTGGAACAGCAGCGACGTGGCGAACGGCGACGCCTGTGACGTCTCCACCTCCACCACCCGCACCCGGCGCGCGGCGATGTCGCGCATCAGCGTCACCAGGCCGGGCACGTCGAACACGTCCTGGAGGCACTCGCGCATCGTCTCCAGCACGATCGGGAACGACGCGTATTGAGAGGCCACCCCCAGCAGGTGGGCGGCCCGCTGCCGCTGCTGCCAGAGCGGGCTGCGCCGGCCGGGCGTGCGGCGCGGCAGCAGCAGGGCCCGGCCCGCGCACTCCCTGAACCGGGAGGCGAACATCGCCGAGCCGCCCAGCTCCTCGGTGACGATCCGCTCGATCTCCTCGGCGTCGAACGCCGCCACGTCGGTGGGCGGCTCGACCAGCGTGTCGGGGATTCGCAGCACGATGCCGTCGTCGGAGTGCACGGCCTGTACGTCGAGGCCGTAGCGCTCGCGCAGCCGCCGGTTGATCGCCAGGGCCCACGGAGCGTGGATCCGCGCGCCATAGGGGGAGTGGATGACGACGCGCCAGTCGCCGAGTTCGTCGTGGAAGCGTTCGACCAGGAGGGTGCGGTCGTCGGGGACGTAACCGGTGGCGTCACGCTGCTCGTCGAGGTAGGCGCGCAGGTTGCCGGCGGCGTATTCGTCGAGGCCGGCCGCTCGCATGCGGTCGTTGGAGGTGTTCGCCGCGTGTTCGCGGAGGAAGGCGCCGATCGCCTTGCCCAGCTCGGCCGGCCTGCCCGGCGCGTCGCCGTGCCAGAACGGCAACTTGCCCGGCTGGCCGGGCGCGGGGGAGACGAGCACCCGGTCGGCCGTGATGTCCTCGATCCGCCACGAGGTCGCACCCAGGACGAACACATCGCCCACCCGCGACTCGTAGACCATCTCCTCGTCGAGCTCGCCCACCCGGGACGCCTTCTCGCCCACCAGGAAGACGCCGAACAGCCCGCGATCGGGGATCGTGCCACCGTTGGTCACCGCCAGCCGTTGCGCGCCCGGACGGCCCTGCAACGTGCCCGTCACCCGGTCCCAGACGACCCGCGGCCGCAGCTCGGCGAACTCCTCGCTCGGGTAGCGTCCGGCCAGCATGTCGAGCGTGGCCTCCAGCGCGGTGCGCGGCAGCGTCGCGTAGGGAGCGGCCCGCTTGACCATGGCCTCCAGCTCGTCGACCGTCCACTCCTCCAGCGCGGTCATCGCCACGATCTGCTGGGCCAGCACGTCGAGTGGATTGCGCGGGTAGCGCAGTTCCTCGATCTGGCCGCTCATCATGCGTTCGGCCACCACGGCGGTCTGGATCAGGTCGCCGCGGTATTTCGGGAAGATCACTCCCTTGGACACCGCGCCCACCTGGTGACCCGCCCGGCCGATGCGCTGGAGCCCGCTCGCCACGCTCGGCGGCGCCTCCACGCACGCGACCAGGTCGACGGCGCCCATGTCGATGCCCAGCTCCAGGCTGGACGTCGCGACGACGGCGGGCAACCGGCCCGACTTGAGCGCCTCCTCGATCTGCGCCCGCTCCTCCTTCGACACGGAGCCGTGGTGCGCGCGGACGATCTCGGTGACCACGCCCTTGCTCGCCCCGGCCTGCGCCATCATCTCGGCGGGCGCCCGCCGAGGCGGATCTTCCGGCGGCGGCGGCGTGCGCCTGGGCGGATCTCCCGGCAACGGCGTTTCCCAGATCGACAGATCGACGGCCTCGGGCCCTTGCACGCGCTCGTAGGCGAGCTCGTTGAGCCTGGTGCAGAGGCGTTCGGCCAGCCGCCTGGAATTGGCGAACACGATCGTCGACGAATGCGCCTCGATCAGCTCGAACAGGTGGTTTTCGACATGCGGCCAGATCGACCGGCTGGACGGCTCGGGCTCCTCGCCGTCGGCGAACCCTGCCCCGCTGTCGGCGGACCCCGGCCCGCCGTTCGTGGATCCCGGCCGGCCCTCCATCTCCGTCATGTCCTCGACCGGGACGACCACCTCGACCTCGATGACCTTGTCGGAGGGCGGCTGCACGACCGTCGCGGGGCGAGACCCACCGAGGAACGCCGCGACCTCGCTCACCGGTCGTACGGTCGCCGACAGCCCGATCCGCTGCGCGGGCCGTTGGAGCAGGGCGTCGAGCCGCTCGAGGCTGAGCGCCAGGTGGGCACCGCGCTTGGTGGCGGCCACCGCGTGCACCTCGTCGACGATCACCGTCTCGACGCCCCGCAACGCCTCGCGCGCCTGGCTGGTGAGCAGCAGGAACAGCGACTCCGGCGTGGTGATGAGGATGTCGGACGGGTGGGCGGCGAACCGCCTGCGGTCCTCGGCCGGGGTGTCGCCGGAGCGGATGGCCACCGAGATCTCCGGCACCGGCAGGCCGAGCCGGCGCGCGGTCTGCTTGAGCCCGGCCAACGGGGCACGCAGGTTGCGCTCCACGTCGACGGCCAGTGCCTTGAGCGGCGACACGTACAGGACCTTGGTCTGCTTCTTGACCTGCTTGGAACTGGCGTCGCCCTGCTTCGGCCCCGGCTTCGGACCCGCTTCGCCTTGCTTCGGACCCGCGTTGACCTGCTTGGAACCCGCGTCGACCTGCGTCGGATCCGCCGGAGTGGTGGTGGGGTGGTCGGCGGCGGCCAAGCGGTCGAGGGACCAAAGGAACGCCGCCAGCGTCTTGCCCGACCCGGTGGGCGCCACCACGAGCGTGTTGTCGCCGCGCGCGATGGACTCCCATGCGCCTTCCTGCGCACTCGTGGGCGCCTCGAACGCTCCGGCGAACCACTGCCTGGTCGTGTGGGAGAAATGTTCTAGCGAGCTCACCAGCACATACTGCCTCGTCGCACCGACAGAAAACTCATTGTGGCGGCGGTGCGAGATTGAGGCGGGGGCGCTGCGGACATAGAGCGAGCGTGGGCATCGACTACGCAGCCATTGAGACCCGCCGCGAGGACATCAGGGAGCGCTACCTCTTAGCGCACCGGCCGTCCAGCAGCGCGCGCGGCCTGCACCATTTCGCCCTGCTGTCGTCGGACGTGGAGCGGACGGTCAAGTTCTACCAGGAGCTTCTTGAGTTCCCCTTGACGGAGATTTTCGAGAACCGTGACTTCAAGGGCTCCAACCACTTCTTCTTCGACATCGGCAACGGCAACCTCCTCGCCTTCTTCGACTTCCCGGGGCTCGACCTCGGCCCCTACCAGGAGGTGCTCGGCGGGCTGCACCACATCGCGATCTCCGTCGACCCCGCCACCTGGGAGCGGCTGCGCGGCAAGCTCGAGGTGGCCGGCGTGCCGCACCAGATCGAGAGCGGCGCCTCCATCTACTTCAAGGACCCCGACGGCGCCCGGCTGGAGCTGCTCGCCGACCAACTGGGTGAGATGTACGGCTCGCGCGTGATGTGATCTACCGTCGCGACGCTCTACGCGTACGCGGTGTGCCCGCCCGAGGTTCCTGCCTGATGCCTGCGTGCCTTTCGGCTCTTTCCGATTTCTCCTGTTGTACGGCTAAGCGCTGGGCTAACCGGAGCTGGCGGCGCTTCTTTCGGTTGGCTTTGCACTCGGCGGACTTGGGCGGGGAGGACTTGGGGGTCTTTGCCATGGGGGTGTCCTACCCACCCTTCCGGCGGTTCCATACTTGTGTGATGCGGCTGACCGAGTTCTGGAGACGGATGCGCGCCCACTTCGGGGAGTCGTACGCCGACTCGTGGGCCCGCGACTACGTGCTCGCCCCACTCGAAGGGCGGACGGTCGACCAGGCGCTGGCGGACGGCGAGAGCGCCAAGACCGTCTGGCGCGCGGTCTGCCAGGTCGAGAACGTCTCCTCCCGCCTCCGCTGACCTCCCGCCTCCGCTGACCTCACGGCCCCGGCTGACCTCCCTGCCCCGGCTGACCACACGGCCCCGGCCGACCTCCCTGCCCCGCTAACCTCCCTGCTCGTCCTCCTCCATGCTCGCTTTCAGCGAGCGGGCCGTCAGATGCAGGTCGTCGGCGGTGCCCTGACCGCCGGGTGACCACAGGAACTGCCACCCACGACCGGCGGGGGTGGCGAAAACGAGCGTCTGCTTGCCGGTGCGGGGATGCCACGCCCACAGCACCGGCTCCTCACCGCCGATCATGCGGCTCGCCAGCCCGTGACCGGGCAACAACTTGGCGAGTGCTTCCAGATGGGTGCGCCGTTCCCCGGTGTAGCCGCTCGTCAAGCCGCCTCCAACCCTCGCCCCTGCAGTGAGTCTCCCCAGCTCACCGCACCTGACAACACGCGGAGGCCAACCCTCGTGAACATCACTTGACGGGGTCTGGAGGTTACGCAGCGGTGTCCATGAGGATCCGCATAAGAGCGTCCATACCCGCGTGATCGTCCGCTGGGTGTCGGTGCAGAGAGGCGGTGTACTGAGACGCGGCGGCGACATGATCGCGGTCGATCCGGTCAGACCGAGCATCATGCCGAGCTACTGGGGAGGGGGCCAGCTCGAATGGACCGAATGCTGGGTCCCGCAGAAGCCGGTGATGAGGATGCGAGGGCAGCCACTCGCGAGCGGGTGCTGGACGCGACCAGCGACTATCAGTACCGAACTGCGGTCGAGCTGCTCGTCGCGTTGTCGACGGTGGTCAGCGGCGGTGTGGACGAGGGGTTGCGGCGGCCGACTGCGGTGCTCGATACCGTGCAGCCGGCGTTCCGCACGCATGAGATCGTGGCGGCGGCGCGACGCGTGTCGAGCGCTGTTCCTGTCGAGCAGCGGGAGCGGCCGGAAGCGGGCGATCTGCGGGAGATGCTCGCGATCGAGCAGAAAGCGTGAAGTGCTCTGCCAGGAGAGCGCTTCAACCGGTCATTGCACCTCTACACGCTGAGTAGTACGACCATTGACGACGGGCTCCGTCTCCGGGGCGGACGTCACATCCGAGTATTTCCGATTCAGGGCGCAGGCATAGTCTCGCCTCCGATGCCTGTCTCGTTGCCGTCAGCGTCACGGAAGACCCACTTGCAGACGTTGCCGTGCTGCTCCATGTCCACCGGCCGCAGGCCGCGCCCAGCGATCCGCTCCACCTCGGACTTCGGATCGTCCAGCCAGATCATGCTCACGCCGCCTCCGGCGCGAGCGGCGTCCTCGATGACGTACACGTACCGGTCCTCGGCCAGTTGCCACACCGCTTCGACGTCGTTGGGCCAGAACGCCGGACCCCTGCCGAGGAGCCTGGTGTACCACTCCACGGCGCTCTTGCAGTCGCGGACAGGGATGCCCGCGAAGATCCCCACTGCCACGATCGGATCTCCTCTCGCCATAGGGGCCGGGAAGGTCCTGCCCACTAAAGGAATGGACTCCGCGCGTCTGCGGAAATCATCGCGGTCCGCGTCAGGCGCGCAGGTGGACCGTCTCGTCCAACCCCTGTGGGCAGACGCTCTAGCCTGCACACTTAATCTTCGATCTCACGAGCTCGCGTCCGTCAAGGTTCATCTGCACGCGCTCAACGTTCGGTGTCGGGGGACAGGAGCCGTTTGCGTGGGGCATTGCCGCGTGTTCCTGCTGTGATCGAACAGCCGTTCGGCTAGGATGTAATCCGCCAGGCCACGCCCTCCCAGCGACGACTCCGCAAAACTGTCGGTGGCAGGCCGTAGCTTTCACTCGACTGATCGGACCACAACCCTCCAGGGGGAGTTCCCATGGCTATCAACGACCGCGAGAAGGCCCTCGAGACCGCCCTCGCTCAGATCGAGAGGCAGTTCGGCAAGGGCTCCGTCATGCGCCTCGGCGACGACGCCCGAGCCCCCATCGAGGTGATCCCCACGGGTTCGATCTCCCTGGACGTCGCGCTGGGCATCGGAGGGTTGCCGCGTGGCAGGATCGTCGAGGTCTACGGCCCGGAGTCCTCGGGTAAGACCACGATCGCCCTGCACGCGGTGGCCAACGCCCAGCGGGCGGGCGGCATCGCGGCGTTCATCGACGCCGAGCACGCCCTCGACCCCGAATACGCCAAGAAGCTCGGCGTCGACACCGACGCCCTGCTCGTCTCCCAGCCCGACACGGGTGAGCAGGCGCTCGAGATCGCCGACATGCTGATCAGGTCGGGCGCCGTCGACATCATCGTCATCGACTCGGTGGCCGCCCTGGTCCCCAAGGCCGAAATCGAGGGCGAGATGGGCGACAGCCACGTCGGCCTCCAGGCCCGCCTGATGTCCCAGGCCCTGCGCAAGGTCGCCGGCGCGCTCAGCAACACCGGCACCACCGCCATCTTCATCAACCAGCTCCGCGAGAAGATCGGCGTCATGTTCGGCTCGCCCGAGACCACGACCGGCGGTAAGGCGCTCAAGTTCTACGCCTCGGTCCGCCTCGACATCCGCCGCATCGAGACGCTCAAGGACGGCACGGAGGCGGTCGGCAACCGCACGCGTGTCAAGGTCGTCAAGAACAAGATGGCCCCGCCCTTCCGGGTCGCCGACTTCGACATCCTCTACGGCGTGGGCGTCTCCCGCGAGGGTGGCCTCATCGACATGGGCGTCGAGCACGGCTTCGTCCGCAAGTCCGGCGCCTGGTACACCTACGAGGGCGACCAGCTCGGCCAGGGCAAGGAGAATGCCCGCAACTTCCTGAAGAACCACCCCGACATGTCCAACGAGATCGAGAAGAAGATCAAGGACAAGCTCGGCGTCGGCCCCCGCCTGGATGCCCCCGCCGAGGCACCCGCGGCCCCGGCCGCTCCAGCCGCCGCTCCCTCGGGCCGCGGCGCCAAGGCCGCCGCCACGCCGAAGCCCGGTGACGTCTGATCGGGTCGCCGCATGAGTGACTCTGATCGGTCGTCGGATGAGTGACACGGACCCGTCGCAGGCGCCCCACCCCCAAGACTGGGGCGCCTGGCCCGACCTCCCCACCCCATCTCCGGGCCGCCGCCGCAACTCCAGCGCCAACCTCTTTCCGCGGTCATCAACCCCGGAGGACACCTGGCCCTCCGGGCCCTCCTCGGACGACTCGCCCCGAGGCCGGAAACCATCCCGGAGGAAACGGTCCAGCGGGAGGCTGCCCGGCGGCGACCCGTCCGATGGGAGGCCGCCTGGCGGCGAGCCGTCTAGCGGGAAGCTGCCCGGCACCGAGCCGTCGGGTAGGAAGCTGTCCGGTGAGAGGCAGTCTGGGGGTGAACCGTCGGGTGGGCTACCCCGTAGCGGACCGTCAGGTGGCACGATGACCGGTAGCGAACTGTCCGGTGGGAAGATGTCTGGCGCTGCACTATCCAGTGGGAAGCCGTCCGGCGGGGAGCCGTCGGCAGGGTGGCCGTCGCTCAGCGAATGGCGCCAACGGTCCCGCCCCCCGGCCGGCCCACCCTCGGCCGACCTAGCATCGGCTGACCCACCCCTGGCCCAGCCCGCTCACGCACCTGCCGAGCCGAGCTCTGAGCTAGGCGCAGCGTCGACCGCTGAGTCGTCCGGTGATTCGGGCAGCGAGTCGGGCGGCGGACAGAACGACGAGCGGCTCTCAACCACGCCCCAAGAAGCCGTCTGGCGGCCTGCCCAGGACAACTCACTGTCCACCGCAGGCAGGGCGTCCTCCCGGGGCGACGATGTGCATTCGCCTGCCCAGGACAACTCACTGTCCACCGCAGGCAGGGCGTCCTCCCGGGGCGACGATGTGCATTCGCCTGCCCAGGACAACTCACTGTCCACCGCA